>CAZVOQ010000050.1:0-10039 GCA_964628475.1 uncultured Oscillospiraceae bacterium
AAGAAAACCAAGACGTGTTATTATTCGTTGATAATATTTTCCGTTTTACACAAGCAGGTTCTGAGGTTTCAGCTCTTTTAGGGCGTATGCCTTCAGCCGTTGGTTATCAGCCAACACTTGCAACTGAAATGGGTGCACTTCAAGAAAGAATTACATCAACTAAAAAAGGCTCTATAACTTCTATTCAAGCAGTTTACGTGCCAGCCGATGACTTAACTGACCCGGCTCCAGCTACAACTTTCGCCCATCTTGATGCTACAACAACTCTAGCTAGAGGAATTGCAGCTCTAGGTATTTTCCCTGCGGTTGATCCACTGGATTCAAACAGCCGTATATTAACACCTGAGATAGTTGGCGAAGAGCATTTCACTGTTGCAAGGGGAGTTCAAAGTATTCTGCAAAGATATAAAGAACTTCAAGATATTATCGCTATCATGGGTATGGATGAATTATCAGAAGAAGATAAATTAATTGTTAACCGTGCTAGAAAAATCCAAAGATTCTTATCACAACCATTTAATGTTGCTGAACAATTTACAGGCATGCAAGGTAAATACGTTCCTTTAGCTGAAACAATTAGAGGGTTTAAAGAAATTATGGATGGTATGCACGATAGCCTGCCTGAATCTGCGTTCTTATTCGCTGGTGGCATTGATGACGTTGTAGAAAAAGCAAAACAACTTAGCTAATTCTTTTTAAAATAAGGCAAAACTAAAAGAAAGGAATGATTATAATTATGCAATCCTTCAATTTAGAAATAATTACAAACGATGGTGTTCATTATAAAGGTGAAGCGAGTGGTGTAACCGTTAGAACAACTACGGGTGATGTAAGTATTTTAGCAAGGCATATTGATTATATTACAGCTATTGGTATTGGAAAAGCTACAATACAAATTGATGATAAAAAGCGCATAGCTGCTTGTATGGGCGGTCTTTTAGCTGTCACAAACGGCGATGTGAAAATTCTAGCTTCAACATTTGAATGGAGCGATGAAATCGATGAAGAAAGAGCTAAAAGAGCTTTAGAACAAGCAAGAAAAGTGGTTAATGCAGGTTCAGAAGATTCTAAGGCTGTTGCAAGAGCGAATATTAAAATCCAAAGATCTTTAGCGAGATTAAATGTTAAACAATCAATAAATGAATAAAAGAAAAAGGCAGTCTATTATTTAGACTGCCTTTTTTATATAAAGCTTTAGCAAAAATACCACCTAGTTTAGCTGGAGAAATAGCTTTTAACAAAGAGATATGACAATTTAATCATCATTTAAAACTGTGGTGAGTAATAAATCACTAATATAAAAAACAAATATAGCGCTTTTCATAAAATGCAAAGTCAAACATTTATAAAAGCCAAATAGTCGCTACGAAGTGAGTAAAATGATTTTTACTTTGAGTCGTATGAAAAAAGGAATAAGCAAATATTTCACAGATAATACAAGGGAATGGCGAATGCCATTCCCTTGATTGTCTAATTAATAAATTTTTGTTATTTTTTAATAGTTTTAATAAATAAAATTTATGGTTTATAGATTATTTTTTCGTCTTCGCCTTGGCTTTCATCATCATTTTTTCTTTTTATAAAAATTAAAATAACTAATTGAATTAAAACAATAACTGCAAAAACTATGCTCCATTTATCAAAAATAACCATAGGTAGTTTTAAATTTTGAGTGAAAACAAATAGAATTAAATTACATAAAGCAGCCACTAATAATATTAATAATTTAAGCTTACTTTTTCGTTGTTTTTCATCTTCATCGTCTTCATTTTGATAATTTTCGTTATATTCGTCCTCTTTTTCATCATCATCTTTACGTCGCTTAATTATATAAATTAATGCAAGAATAATTGAAAGAAGAGTCATAATTAAATCAAATAAACTCCACGCCCCGCTATAAACAGCTGTAAAATCAGATAAAGGAACATCGGTGTTCGTATTAATAGTAACTTCATATACATCTCCGTCTGAAGTGGTTATAACTAAAGTATGTTCACCGCTTGGAAGACTAGCTATGTACTCTGGGTTTATAGTTATATTTCCAGCTTCATCTATTGTGTAATCATCATCGCCGAGTTCTTCATCATCAATTTCAACCTTTGAAACATCAACAAATTCATCATCTTCGCCTTCCACCACAGGAAGTTTAATTCCTGCATCAGGGGTTTGAGTTGGCTGAATAGTTGGAGATGTAGATGGCGCAGTAGTTGGTGTTGGCTCTGGGGCATCTGTTGAAATAGGTCCAATCACAGGCAGTGTTGCAGTTGGTGCAGGAGATGGTGCTGGAGTTGTAGGCGCAGAGGTTGCCTGCGGAGGAGATGTTGGTTGTGCATTTGTTTTATGAGTTAGTGTTGTTGCTGTTAAAATAGGTGTTCCATCTGCATTAAAAGTTGTAATTTCATTTGAAGCGCCTAGCTTAGAAGAAGAATTAATACTAACATTATATGAATTTGCCACCACTGAATACTCAAAAGTTATGCTTTCATTTGCTTTTAGCTGAGGTATTGTGAATAAAATTTGATTTTTATTATCATCGTAAACACCAGTAGCAGTATTAACTGAATCAGTATGGCTTTTATAGCTTGTGTAAGTAGGAATACTTTGATGTACAATTAAATTGTGTGCATCAACTGAGCCAGTGTTAGACACAGTTATTGAATACTTAATTTCATCTCCAACGTTTATATTTGTAGCAGTTGAAGTTTCATTTTTAATTCTTAATTTGCTATTTCCTTGCAGTGTAACACTAGTAGGGTTATCATTTGTTAAGGTTTTAATAAATCCGTTAATATCAATGAAATCTACTGTGCTTTCTCCTAAAACTTGTTCAGTTTGAACACTTCCAGAATTTATAGTTTCCCATAATATTTTGCTATCATCAATTTCTTGATAAAAACTAATTCTTGCCTCAACAACCTCTCTTTGAGTGATATTCCAAATCAATTTATCACTAGCTTCATCATACACTATGCCAGCGCTTACTAAAGTTTCATCATTTAGAGAAGTAGCGGTAATTGTTGTAGGGCTAGAATCACTATCTGCCTTCCATGTGATTTGAATTGGATGGCTATCATCTATTTTTAAATTAAAAAAATCTTCAAGGTTAATTTCGATTTTAGAAGCTGAATTTATGATTTTTTCAAGCGCATCCCTTATTCCAACTAAACTTGCTAAATCGTATCCATTTTCAGCTAGATGAATATCAGAAGAATCTCCAGTTGTTGCTATTATCGACGACCATGTATTGAAAATCTCTTCATCTAAATCTATCCCAGCAAAGTAAATTATAGCATCGGTATTGGTTATAAAATTGTTCATAAATACTGTGTCAACGCCTGCAGAAGAAGGATAAGGCTCGCCATCAGATATAAATATAATAAAGTTTTTAGGATCTAATTTTGTCGGATCGCTAGAAGGTGTATCAGCATCAAGTATACTTTGTGCAGTTGTAAGGGCTAGTGAATAGTTTGTCCTTGGATACCCTGTTGTAAGAGTGAAATTGTTATCAAATGAAAGCTCTGTTAAAGGGCTTTGATTGTGTATAATATTAGCAAACTGTACATAGCCAATCTTATTTCCAGGTCCTTCTAAAACTATATCAGATAAATCTTTAAATAAAATTTTAGAAATGAGCATTCTATCATAGCAAGAGTCAGTGGCATCTAAATATTCTATGTATTCTTCAGTGTTAATAAATTCGTTTCCGTCTGAATCAGAATTTTTATAATCTGGTGAATAATATTCTTCGTTGCTATTGAATTCTTCATACCCAGAAATTAATGAAGGCACATATTTGAAGTTATTACTAAATGAAGTGTCAGATTGTAAATATAGTAAATTAACATCACCTTTACTTTCACCTGCGTTTAAAATTAATGAGTAGTGATTGTCTTGAGGGGAGTAAACCGATGTGAAATCAACAACTTGAACTTTAGATGCATCTTTGCTATATGTAGTAGCGATATGGTTTTCAAGTGCAGAATAATCTCCATGACTAACCCAAGTTCCAGTCATATTTAAATCAGTTGGGTTGAAAAAATAATAGTGAAGTGTGCCATCAATATTAACTTGTATTCTATAATAATGATTGGGATTCATGCAAGGAGATGCACTTTTTATAGTGTTTGATTTATTAGAAACCATATTCATTGAGCCAGATTGATCCATAACAAATACAACATTTATTGGTTGCTCTAAAACACGACCAACAAAATCAACGTCAGTTTTAAAAATGTTTTCTTGTGCATCAGTTGGATTATCTTCAGTGTTAAAAAATACAGATGTATTCATTGCTCCTTTTCCCTCAGCACCCATTTTAGTCCTTAAATTTTCAATTGCAAGAGAATACTCAACGTTTTCTCCAAGATTATTTTTAGCTATATTTACATTAGAAACATCGATATGACCTTTATACAAAACATTAGCTTCTTCCTGCCAATCGGCGTACTCTTCTAAGTTGTACACGCTTTGATTTATCTCAGTTAATGAAGAGTCAAAAGCGAAAACATTTATGCTAGATGGAATAATACTAAATATAAATGCAAATACCATTGCAAAAGCTATAATTCTTTTTTTCATTGTTACTCCTATCTATTTATTGTAATATTTTATTGATGTAAATATTATATAATAAATAACAGGAAAATTCAAGGTATTCATTAGCAAGATACTAGGATTAGTAGCTAAATATTAATAAAAAATAAAAGCTATTATTAAAAAAAATCTATATGAAAAAAGCTGATAAAATATGTGTGGTGATTATGCACAAAAAAATAATAAAATTGATATAACTTATGTAGAAAATGGCTTTAATATATTGCAATTTGTACGCGTATAGGATATACTGGAAACATAATTTGTACACGTACAGTGATTTGAGTTAAACTACATAAATAAAGGAGAAACGAAATGCTAATTATTAAAAATGCAAGACTTATTCCAGAATTAACAGAAGGATACAGCGAAAAAACAGGTGATATTGTAGTTGAAAATGATAAAATTGTTGAGATTTTATCAGCTGGAACAGCAACAATAAAGGAAGATGCAAAGGTTATTGATGCTAAAGGCAAAACAGTTATGCCCGGTATTATGGATTTACACGCTCATGCTTCTATGCTCTACACTTTTAAAATGGAAGATCCAAGATTGAAATCGGCAACAAAAGATGTTTTAGATGCATATAGCCACGTTAAAGATTATTTAACTCAAGGTTACACATTTTTAAGAGAATTAGGCTCACATAAAAATATTGCACTTGATTTAAGAAATTTAATTAATGCAGGAGTAATAACTGGCCCTAGGATGCTAGCAAGCGCTGAAATATTAACTCCAACTGCACCGGGAAACTCTTATTTTATGGATTTATATCAAATTGCAAATTCACCAGATGAATTAAGAGGGCAAGCAAGAGAACAAATTGAAAGAGGCGTTGATGTTTTAAAATATATGGCAACAGGTGCTATGCTAAATAAAGGCGGACTTCCAGGTGCTAGAATTTGCACTGTTAAAGAGCTTGAATCTTTACAAGAGGTTGCAGAACTTGCTAATATTCCAACTGCAGTTCATTGCCATGGCTCAGAGGCTATTGAAAGATGCGTTGAAGTAGGAATAAATACTATCGAACACGCTTCACTAATTAATGAAAAAACTATTAAAATGCTTGTTGATAATGGTGAAAAATCATACTTAGTTCCAACAATGGCTATAGGCTACACAATCTTAGGTGGTCCTTCAAGCAAAAGAACAGGCGAGAGAACAGGCGTTTCAGCAAATGTTAGCGAAGATAAAATCTATGTTAATGATCAAAGCCATTCTTGTATAAAAAATGCTTATAAAGCAGGGCTAACGTTAGGTTTTGGCAGTGATATTCCATATGATTCATTTATGGAAACTCCAGGACTTGAATTTATAGCTAGAAAAGAATGCTGTGATATGGAAAATATAGATATGCTAAAACAAGCAACAATAAATAGCGCAAAAATTATTGGCTGGGATGATAAATTAGGAACCATAAAAGCTGGAAAATTAGCTGATATAATAATAGTTGATGGAAATCCAGATGAAGACCATTTAGTTATGGCAAAACCAATGATAAATGTAATCGTTGGTGGAAAAGTTGTTATTGAAAATGGCGAATTTGTAAAATAGAAACTAATGAAATATAGTTTTAAAATATTAATAGTCTTTTAAATATAAGGTTTTAAAGGCTATTATTAAATAAAAGGAGAATATAATTATGAAATTTTTGTTTACTAAAAAATATTTAGTGTTACTGCTTTTATCTTTAACATTAAATCTTTCAGCAATCGTTTATCTGCCATCTATGTACTACATACCTTTCCAACAGCTTTTTGAAATAACTAATGAGCAGCAAGGAACATTACTTTCTGTTTACGGAACATTATCAATATTTGCTTATTTCTTTGGAGGGTTAATAGCCGATAGAATAGGTGTAAAACCATTATTAGTTTGGTCTTCAATAGTTACGGGATGTCTTGCTTTATACACAGCCACTGTTCCAAGCTATGAAATAATGCTTGTAGTTTATGTTTTATACGCAATTAGCTTTATATTCCTGCAATGGCCAGCTTTTATGAAAGCTGTTCGTATGTTAGGTGAAGCAAACGAACAACCAAGATTTAATGCCTTCTGGGGCTTTTCAAGTAATATATTCGGTATGATTGTATCATATGGTTTATTATTTATATTTGCAGATGCTATCAATGGCGCTGGTGGATTTGAATGGGTTATCATTTCATATGCAGTTTTATCAATTGTAATCGGTGTTGGTATTCAATTATTCTATAAACCAAACGAATTCTTAACAGAAGATGCTAAAAAAGAGTTAGAAGCAACAAAGAAAAGTGGTGGTATAGATTTTTCACTAATGGGGCAAGTTTTAAGAAATCCAGCAACTTGGTTTGCATCAATATTAATTATGTGTGGCTATATCACTCAAACAGCTTCAACATATTTTAGCCCAATGCTTAATAGCGTTTATCTAATGCCAGTTAGCGTAACTGTGGCTATGGGTATAGCAATTAAATATGTTTTTAGATCAGTTTCAGGCCCTTTAGCAGCAGTTGTAATTGAAAAATTAGGTGTTTCGCATAAAGCAACTAGAATTTTTTCTCCAATAGTTATTGCTGTGCTTTTGGCAATGATATTCCTTCCAGTTGATCCAGCAATGGCAACAATAGCACTTATTGCAGTTTCAGGCTTTAGCTTTGTTATCGGGCTAACTGGTGCTGTTGGTATGCTTCCTTTAGCTGAAACAAAGGTTTCAATGCTGATTTATGGAACAACAGCAGGTGTTGTATCTGCTATTGGTTATTCTTCAGATATGTGGCTATTTAGAGTTTTAGGCTCAATCTTAGACGTTAATGGACCGGATGGATTTAAAATAATTATGTGGATATTAGTTGGAGTTCAAGGAATTATGTTTGTAACTTCACTTTTATACGGACAATATTTAAATAAATTAATTGCAAAAGATCCTGAAAAATATGCTCCAAAAAAAGTTGGGACAGATACAACAGCATAAATTAGTGCTTTGCATAAAATGCTAAAATTTGCAATATTAAATGTCATATGTTAAAATATTACTATTTTAAGATTGAAAGTGGTGTTTAAATGCAAGAAAAAAATATAACATTAAGAGATAATATATTATACTGTGCAAAAGAATTGTTCCTAGAAAATGGCTGTGAAAAAACTTCGATGAGAGATATTGCTAAAAAAGCTCAAGTTAGCCTTGGCTCAGTGGTTTATCATTTCACATCAAAAGAAAATCTAATAATGGAAGTTTCAGATATTATACTAAAACAGCTTCGTGAATTATCATTTGAAACTATTAATTTAGCTAAAAATTCTATTGAGGAACTATTTTTATACCAATTATTAATGCAGGTAAGATTTATTGAAAATCCAAAAGTGGAAAGATTATTTAATCAGCTTTTAACTATGAGTGGGAATAAAACAAAACCGCACATATATACTATTGAACGATATAAAAATATCTTAAATGAGTATAGTTTAAAGCTAAGTGAGGAAGAAATATTTATTTATATGCAATCAGGGAAATTTGTTGAAAAAGGATTTACAGAGCTAAAATTAACTCAAAATTTTCAAATGACCTATTTAGATTTAATATACTTAATTGTTGAAACAACAATCTTGCCACTAGGGATTTCTAAAAAAACTGTGTTAGAGGCTTTTGAAAATGCGGTTGAGAAAATATCAAAAGAAGATATTGAATTATTAAAAACTAATAAAGCAACATTGGTTTAAAATAAATTAAAAAAGCCTTGTGTAAAGTTATAATAGTTATAGATTATTAAATAGCTTAATGTATGCATTTCATATATTAAGCTATTTTTATATTTATTAATAATAAAATTAATAAAAGGAGAAAATTATGCAATCAGACACTCAAACTATGGCTTTGCCTAATAAGGTGAAATGGTTTTATGCCGCAGGCGAAACAGGACAGCAAATAGTTATAGGTATGTTCGGGATGTATATGCTGTTTTTTTACACAAATGTATTTGGAATTAGCCCAGCAGCAGCGGGAACAATGTTTTTAGTGGCTAGAATTTGGGATGCTATAAACGATCCGATTATAGGAGTTATAATAGATTCTACAAACACAAAACAAGGCAGATGTCGCCCGTATTTATTAAAAGGGGCGATTCCTTTAGCAATATTTTTAATATTAACTTTCACAGCCCCAGATTTATCTCCTACAATGAAGCTAGTTTGGGCATATGTAACATATATAATTCAAGGGATGATTTATAGTGTTACTAGTATTTCATATATGACATTAATGTCAAGAATTGCAAAAAACTCAACAGAACGTATTGATATGCGCTCAAAAATAGTTATAGTTGCAACAATAGGAACTTGGATTTCAACTAGCCAAACGATGAATTTAGTAAACTTTTTTGGAGATGGTGGAACTAATTTAGAAAAAGGCTTTTTTATAACAGTTTGCATTTATGCAAGCGTGGTTGTATTAGGGTATTATTTAGTTGCACACGCTGTTAAAGACTATGATGTAACTCCAACAAAAGACAAACAAAAAATAGATGTTGATTTTGATAAATTAAGAAAAGACTTATTATCGCTTTTAAAAAATCCGATGCTAGTTTATATTTGTTTAATGAATTTTGTTTATGTTTTAATTTCATTTATTCCAATGGGAGCATTATTATACTATTTAACTTATAATCTAAATCGCCCAGAAGCAATAGCCTATGTTCAAACTATTGCTACGATAGCTTATTTAGTAGTTGGATTTACGATAAGTAAAATAAGTCAAAAACTAGGGAAAGTTAATTTAGCTATATTCTCAGTTATATTAGCTATAATTTGCTATATTATAAGATATGTAACAAACGATTCTTCATTTATTTTAATGCTAGTTTGCGGTGGATTAGTTGAGCTGGCATTTGCTTACTATGGAAATCTAAATACGCCATTTATGATGGATGCAGTTGATTTTAATGAGTATGTAACAGGAAGAAGAACAGATGCTTTAATTATTGCAAGTTTTAATTTCATTTCAAAATTATGTATTGGTATAAGTGGTGCAGTTGTTGGATATTTATTAGGCTTAACTGGATTTGATCAATCATTAGCTGTCCAACCAGACTCTGTTTTATCAGGTTTAAAAAATATGATGTTTTTAATTCCAACAGGATTAGCTATAGTGTTTTTACTACTTCTTTTAAGATATAGAAAATGCCAAGCTAAAATGCCAGGGATTTTATTAGAGCTTGAAGAAAGAAGAAAAGCTAAATCAGAAGCTCAAAGTATTTAAAATATTAATATAATCTATTATAAAAAGTGGTGATTCAACCACCACTTTTTATATAAAGAAAATATATTAAAAAAAATAATATTTTTTTGCGAAAAAGTATTGACAAATCAGCTATAATATATTATAATTTAATTCGCGCTAAAGAAATAATACTTCTTTATAAGCAATAATGGGATGTGGCTCAGTTTGGTAGAGCGCCTGGTTTGGGACCAGGAT
>CAZVOQ010000051.1:0-9831 GCA_964628475.1 uncultured Oscillospiraceae bacterium
TTTTTGCTCCTTGTCCTCCTCGCCCATGCCAGCGGATTTCTATTATTTTGTCCATATGTCTTACTCCTTTAATTAGTTTTAATATATTCAAGGCGAAGAAAACTAAGCCTTTATAAATAAATTTTAAAAATAAAATTTGCAAACTTAAAATTAATAATATTAAGTAATGCAAATCGTGTGGTGATGGTATTATAATGTCTAAAAAAATCATAAATCAAAAGATTATTTTAAGTAATATTTTCGATTTAAAATCTTGTTTTAACACTTATAATAAATCTTATATACACTGCTATAAGTATAACATAATATAAGTACATATTGTTATATGAATACTGCATAAAGTTATGGTTTGGAATTTGGTGTAATATACAATAAATATATAAAGCAGGAAATAAAGAAAATTATTAGGGTATAACTTATAAAAACAATGGTAAAAAATGGGTTTTACAGTTTGATTTTTTAGTTGAAATTTATATGAGTATAAATGCTTAAAATGGGTTTATTTGGATGGGAATAATATGATTTAAGCCAATATTTGGAATGTGATTGACAAGAATTAATAAATTAAATTAATAAATGCATATATTTAACCATTATATTTTAATAAATTAACAATTTAGACTTTATTTTTGATAATTTAAGTAGTATAATATTGTAAATTTAAATATATTAACTTACAAAATTATTTAAAAAATATACTTATTAAAATTAATTAAAGGAGAATTTAATAATGAAAAATCAAAAAAAATTAGGAGCATTAGCTTTTTTACCACTAATCGTATTTTTAGCATTATATGTTGGTGTTGGGCTTGTGTTTACGGCTTTAGGTGAGGAAGGTGCTTTTGGCAAATTTCCACGTCAAGTTGCTTTGCTAGCAGCTATCGGGGTGGCTTTACTTTTAAGTAAAGATACAAAAATTTCAGAAAAGATTGATATTCTATCACAAAATATGGGAAACAGTGGAGTTATGATGATGGTTTTAATCTATGTTATGGCTGGTGGTTTCCAAGATGCAGCTGCTGCAATGGGCGGAAAAGCATCAGTGGTTAATATGGCTTTAACATTTATTCCAGTTGAATTTTTAGTTCCAGGAATATTTTTAATGTGTTGCTTTATTTCAACATCTATTGGTACTTCAATGGGAACAATAGCAGCTATGGGCCCTGTTGCCATAGGAGTTGCTGAAGGTGCTGGATTAAATGTTGCTATGGTTTGTGCGGCAGTTATCGGTGGTAGCTACTTTGGGGACAATCTATCAATGATTTCAGATACAACTATTTCAGCAGCTCAAGGTTGTGGCTCGCAGATGAAAGATAAATTTAAAATGAACTTTTTTATAGCACTTCCAGCGGCTGTTTTTGCTGTTATTATGTATACTGTTTTAGGCTCAGGCGCAGCAGGGGTTATCGAAGCAGGAGCATTCGATGTTATTCAAGTTTTACCATACTTTATTGTTTTAATAACTGCTTTAATGGGGATGAATGTTGCAGTTGTATTATTTATTGGAATTCTATCAGCAGGTGCTATCGGGCTTTTACAAGGAACAGTTGATATCTTCACTTATGTGCAAGCAGTAGGCAGTGGGATGTCGGGTATGTTTAGTATTAGTATCGTTGCTATTTTAATCTCTGGAATTATTGGGCTTATCCGTTATTATGGCGGTGTTGAATGGATTGTTGAAGCTATCACTTCAAAAATTAAATCAAGAAAAGGTGCTGAATACGGAATTGGCTTACTTTCAGGTATACTATCAGCATCACTTGTTAATAACACTATTGCTATTATAATTTCTTGCCCTATTGCAAAAGAAATCGGCGGAAAATACAATATTGCTCCAAAACGTTTAGCTAGTCTTGTTGATATATTCGCTTGTGCATTTATTGCACTAATTCCTCATGATGGCGGTATATTAATGCTGTCGGAACAAGGGGGAGTATCTCCAGTTGAAATTTTGCCGTATTCATTTTATATGTTCGCATTAATTATTGCAGTTTGCGCAACTATTCATTTTGGCTTATTAAGAACAAAAGAAGAAAAAGAAAATTCAGCAGTTTCAAAAGAAGTTAACGCATAATTTATAATATTAAAAGAATAATTAAAATAAACTTAATACTTAAAAAATAAGAATATTTATATAAAAACAGGCTAACAGTGTTAGCCTGTTTTTATATAATTTGCAAATATAGGAGATGATACGCTTTATTTACAAATTTATTTATTTCTAAGTGTATCTCTTTTAATAAAGTAATACGCAAGACCTACAAAAGTAGTTGAAATGATAACCCAAAATGTTGGTTTAATTCCATTGCTTTTACAATCTTTATATACAAAATTTAGTATTGATACAAAAATTGGGGTAAATGAAATAAACATAAAAAATGCCGAAGCTATCATTATATAAAGAATAGTTTGCTGACTATAATTTTCGCTAAAAGCGGCATAAAAACCAAAAGCAAACAGGGATATAAAAATAATAAAGGATGTAATAATAAGTGCAATCATATGTTTAGATTTTTTCATAGTAATAATCTCCTTTCGTATGCTAAGCACAAGCTCAACTTTTGAATTTGGATTACGCAATTCTACAACTGACACTTTGAAAATATCTGCAAGTTTAAATAATTTATCAGAAGACGGCTGAGCAATATCATTTTCCCATTTAGAAACAGATTGCCTACTTACTTCCATTTGTTCAGCAAGATATTCTTGCGACATTCCATTGATTTTGCGTAATTCTTTAATTTTTTCTCCTAATGTCATATTCATTAAGTATCACCTCCTAATTTAATTGTATAAATATTGTAATTGCAAGTCTAACAACTATATTGCAACTTAAGTTTACATTTGGTTGCATTATATAAATTTTTTATATTAAGCTAGTTTTCAGTGAGATTAATAGGTAAACTTTGCTTTATATTATCTTATATCAATATTATACATAAATAAAAAACCTAATACAATAAAAATATATGGCAATAGTGTATTACATATAAAAAAGAAATTTTGCGAATAAAATAAAAAAACACAAGGGAATGGCAAAAGTCATTCCCTTGATTATAAAAGCACTATATTTACGGCTTTTATGAATATTTAACTATAAAGATAATTTTTCATTTATATCCTTTTGTTTTTAGTATTTTAATTAGATTAATTTTAAGCCTTCTTCTAAATCGGCAATAATATCCTCAACGTTTTCAAGCCCAACTGCCATTCTTACAAGACCTTCTGGAATACCAGCTTCTAAAAGCTCTTCTATAGAATATGGAGAGTGAGTCATGCTAGCAGGATGCTCAACTAAAGTTTCAGGATCTCCAAGGCTAACGGCTAGTGTGCAAAGTTTTAAATTATCTAGTAGCTTTGCACCGGCTTCTCTACCACCTTTAACTTCAAATGCTAAAACACCACCATATAAAGACATTTGCTTTTTAGCTATTTCATGATTTGTATGGCTTTCAAGGCCAGGATAGTGAACTTTTGAAACTTTTTCATGCTTTTCTAGGTATTTTGCGATGGCTAAAGCAGAAGCGCAATGCCTTTCCATGCGAAGTTCAAAAGTTTTCATGCCTCTAATAATTAAATATGATTCAAAAGCCCCAATAACAGAGCCAGTCATATCTTTTAAGCCTTCGAATCTAGCGCGTGCCATTAGTTCTTTTGTTCCACATATAAAACCAGCTAAAACATCGCCATGTCCATTTAAATATTTTGTAGCTGAATGAACAACAACATCAGCCCCAAGCTCTAAAGGTCTTGTTAAATATGGAGTAGCAAATGTGTTATCGCAGATAACTGTTATATCGCTGTTATATTCATGTGCAACTTTTGCAACTTCTTTAATATCAGAAATCTTTAAAGTTGGATTAGCAGGAGTTTCAAGATAAACAGCAACTGTGTTTTCTCTTAAAGCATTTTTAACTTGATTAATATCAGAAGTATCAACAAAAGTTACTTCAATTCCGAATTTTTTTAGTCCTTCACTTAAAAGAGCATATGTGCACCCATAAAGCACAGTGTCGGCAACAATATGTGTGCCTGCACTACAAATAGTCCAGAAAATAGTTGAGATTGCCCCCATTCCAGAGCTTGTAGCAACGCAAGCCTCAGCATTTTCTAAAATAGCTATTTTTTCTTCAAGCATAGACGTTGTAGGGTTTGCAAGCCTTGAATATATATATCCATTTTCTTCACCAGCAAAGCGACGACCACCTTGTGCGCATGATGCAAATTCAAAAGTTGATGTTTGATAAATAGGCGTACTAAGAGCACCATATACAGAATCTTTTTTGTGTCCAGCATGTATTGCCTTAGTTCCAAATCCCATTTTTGTTGTTTCCATTGTAAATCCTCCTATAAATTTATAATAATTAGTGTATTATGTATATTACTTGTAAACATGTAATATCATTTATTGGTTAAATCTTACCATAAACACATTAAGAGGTGTTAATATGTTTTTTTGCTATTCGTTATCTGTTTTTAATATAACTTTGACAAAAAGATAACCTTAATATATAATTATGGTATAACAAAATATTGTAGGTAGGTGTATGTAATTGACGTTTAAACAATTAATATTTGTAGTTGAAGTGGCAAAACTGGGCTCAATTAATAAAGCAGCAAAAAGCTTATACACATCGCAGTCGAATATTAGCAATTCAATAAAAGAGCTTGAAACTCAACTTGGATTTTCGATTTTTAAAAGAAGTAATCGTGGAGTTATTGCAACGGATAAAGGGAAAGAATTTTTATCTCACGCTGACACTATTATCTTGCAAAAAGAAAAAATAGAACAGCATTATATTAAAGGAAATAAAAATGAATTTTCAGGCTTTCGTGTGTCGACTCTAAGATTTCCTTTTGCTGTTTCTGCTTTTATTAATTTTATTAAAAATAAAAACACAGACGAGTTGGATATTCGCATATGTGAATGTGGTGCAGAGAAGGTTATTGAAGATGTTGCCTTAAATAAATGCGATATCGGAGTTATAGTTTTAACAGAGCTTACTCATTTATTTATAACAAGATATTTAAAATCAAAACATATTGAGTTTCATCCAATAAAAAAAGTTAGACCACAAGTTTTTTTTAGAAAAGGGCATCCACTAGCAAAAGAAAAAAGCGTTGATGTAAATAGCCTTTATAATTACCCATATGTAACTTTTATCCAAGACGATGGAACGCCATTAGAGTTTGCAGAAGAAGTGCCTATACATGGGCTATCACAAACAAAGTCTACTATAAGAATTAATGATAGAAGCACTGTTTATAATGTGCTAACTAACACAGATGGATTTTCAATTGGCACTGGAATTATTCCTCTTGGATATGGGGATAAAGATATAGTAACAAGAAGAATAAAAAATAATAATCAATTTATGACGCTTGGCTGGATAAAGCTTCAATCATCGCCTACAACTAATGAAATAGAAGAATATGTAGATTTATTAAAAGCTGAGCTTTGATAAAATAAATTTAATATAAATAATAAAAGGAGTTATAAATCATGAATGATACAACAATTGGCGTTATAGCAGGAACTTTAGTTGATACTCAAATGGGTATAGATTTTGTTAAATCAAAAGGATTAAATGCCATAGGCAAAGCTATTAGTAAAACACCAGAAGAGCAAACTGTGCTTCAAGTTTTGCATAAAAAAGAGCTTGCTGAAATATTTATTAATATTGCGAATGAATTAATTGATAAAGGTGCACAAAGTATTATGGTTTATTGTAATTCATTAAGTGGGGCAATCGATCTTGGTTATATAAAAAGCAAAGTTTTAAAAAAAATTGTAACTCCATTAGATATTTATGAAAATACAGCCAAAGAATTTGATAAAATGGGAATTCTAGCTGCAAATGGACAAAGTATTGCAACAATAGAGAATGTTATATTAAAAAATAATTCAAACTGTGTGCTTTGTGGCGCAATGTCGATATTTTTAGTGAAAGAAATCGAAAGTGGAAAACCATCTAGTGAAATATATAATTCTTTAAATATAAAAGGATTAGTAAATAGCTTTGAGAGAATGGGTATATCGGCATTAATTTTAGGGTGCACGCATTTTCCTTTTATAGAAAAAGAAATAAAAGAAAACACAAATCTTAAAATTATTAATCAAGGTGATCATATGATAAAATTATGCTTAATGTGATTTTTGAAAATATCTGATTTAATATTAGTAGATAAAGTGGATAGCTTTTAATATAAAAAATAGAGGAACGATATGATTGAAATAGTGTTTAATGATAGCGCTTGTGGCAGCTTTAAAAGTGCAAAAGCAAATTATTTAAAAGAAAATCCAGATGATGTGTTTGGGTTTAATTTAATGCTAAGTGTTGGTGATATTTCCTGTGATAATTTTATAGAAAATCGTGCAAATATGATAGAAAAGCTATGGAGTATATATCAGATAAATTCATTAGATGAAACATTTAATATGTTTGAGAATATAACTAAAGAAATAGAAAGAATTAAAAATCGAATTACAAAAAATGATGAAGTTCGTATATGGTATAGCAATAATCCAGATGAATATTGCGGGATGTATTGGTTTATTTATGAGCTTTCAAAATTTAAAATTCAGCCAAAAGAAGTTTATATAGTAAAGCTTCCAGAATACGAATATAAAGAAAATAATGCTATTGTAACTAAGGTGTACTGGGGTGAAATTGCAGTAGCTGATTGGGAGAATTATTTTAAATACTCACAAAAAACCACAGAAGTGTTTTGCAAATATTGCATAAAAAAATGGAAGGATTTACAAAAAGAAAATTCGGCACTACGCGCAGTGATAAATGGAAAACTACATAGTGTTGATGAAAATATTTACGATTATTTTATATATAAAGAAATCGAAAAAGAAGAAGATGAATTTTTACAGACAATGATTATTGGAAGAATTTTAGGAGAGTATGGATTTGGAATAACTGATAGCTGGCTTGCATATAGAATGGAAAAAATAATTATTAATAAAAAAGCAGAAATAATAAGTGAAGCTAAAAAAGGTATGCCCGCATATCATCGCATGCTAAAAAAGATAAAATAATTTAATAAATAAAATTAAACTAAAGGGGTGAATTTACATCCCTTTTTTTAATGAAAAAATCGATAGATTGCATGTAAATTTGCAAGATATATATAGTGAAAAGATTGATAAACACTGAAAAAATTGTTAAAAAAATAACACAAATAAGAGATATTACAAAAGAGTTACAGGAGTGTGAATTTTAGTAAGTTAAGATTGACTAATATTGTGGGTTGTGCTAACATATACAAGTTAGTTTTGATAAACGAACTCGTTATATACAATAAATTACTACAAAGGAAAATATTAACTTTATGATGAAAAAATACATGGTATCAATATTACTAGTTATATATATAATAGTGTTTTCAACAATTTCATTATTTATAGGGGCATATAATGTGTCTATCAGTGGGATAATTGCAGGAGACTTTAATCAAGTGCTAGTTTTATTAGCAACAAGAGTTCCAAGAGTTTTAGCAATAATCTGCACTGGAGTTGGAATGAGTATAGCAGGGCTTATAATGCAAAATCTTTGTATGAATAAGTTTGTATCTCCAACAACAGGGGCAACAGTTGCCTCAGCTCAATTTGGAGTTTTAATGACTTATATACTACTGCCATACGCAACACTATTTCAAAAAACAGCTATAACATTTATAGCATCACTTCTTGGAACATATGCATTTGTGTGGTTTATACAAAAAATAAAATTTAAAGATGTTATTATGGTTCCATTAATCGGTATAATGTTTTCAACGACTATCGGTGGATTAACAAATTATTTTGCTTATGAGTTTGAATTAACTCAAATACTACAAAGCACATTCGTTGGAAGTTTTTCATCAATTCTTCGTGGAAGATACGAAATCGTTTACTTAGTTTTTCCTATGATAATAATTGCTTTTATCTATGCTAATCATTTTAATATTGTTGGTATGGGTGAAGATTTTTCAAAAAACTTAGGCGTTAGCTACAATACAATTATGTTAATGGGGCTTTCAATTGCAGCAATTATAACGGCAAGCGTTATTATAACAGTTGGAACAATTTCATATATTGGGCTTATAGTTCCAAATATTGTTGCAATGTTTAGAGGCGATAAAATTAGAGGTAGCATTTTAGATGTGGGGCTGATAGGCGCAGCGTTTGTTTTAACTTGCGATATTATAGGAAGAGTTATCATTGCTCCGTATGAATTGCCAATAGATTTAATTTCAGGGATAATAGGCAGTGCGTTGTTTATAGCATTACTATTTAAAAGATTAAATCCAAAGCCAAAGAAGAAAAAGGAGGCAATAAATGCTTAAATCAAATATACTTTCCACAAATTCATTTAAACTAATTCTAATGTTTTTTTTAGCAATAGCACTTGGAATAGGGTTTCAATTTATTGATGTGAATCTAAATTATTTTGAATTTTCAATGAGCATAAGAACACCAAAACTTATAACTATGATTATAGCTTCATTTTGTATAGGAACAGCGAGCATAGTTTTTCAATCAGTTATAGCAAATAGAATTGTAACTCCTTGCCTTTTAGGAATGAATGGGCTATACATATTAATTCATACAGCACTTGCATTTGTTTTTGGTGCAACTAGCGTTATATTTTCAAACAAAAATCTAACATTTATGATAGACGTTGCTCTAATGGGCGTTTTTGGAACTATAATTTATGGATTTTTATTTAAGAAAACTAAAAGTAATATTTTATATGTTCTGCTAGCTGGAAGCGTTATGGCAACATTATTTACAAGCATATCTTCAACATTAACTAGGATAATGGATCCAAATGAATATGATGTGCTACTAACAACTTTAGTTGCAGGGTTTGATCATGTTAACGCAGAAATTATAGTTTTAGCAACTATATTAATAGTTGTAATAATATTAGCTTTAAAAAAAGATTTAGAAGTTTTAGATGTTTTAACTCTAGGTAAAAATCAAGCGATAAATCTAGGCGTTGATTATGATAAAACGATAACAAGGCTTTTAGTTGGAATAGTTTTATTTATAACAATAGCAACAGCGTTAGTAGGGCCAATATCCTTTTTAGGGCTTATTATTGCAAATATTTCAAGAGAATTATTTAAAACATATAAACACACATATTTAATGATAGGCTCTTTTTTATCAGGAATGATAGTTTTGTTTTTAGGGCAAATACTAATAGAGCATGTATTTAATTTTGGTGTGGTTATCTCCGTTTTTATAAATTTATTTGGCGGAATATACTTTTTATATTTAATACTTAGAAACAAAGGGGAAGCATAATACAATGAGAGTAAAATCAATAAACAAAACCTATATAGATAAACAAGTTGTAAAAGATGTTAGCTTCTCACTTCCCAAAGGAAAGGTTATCTCATTTATTGGGCCAAATGGCGCTGGTAAATCAACTGTTTTAAATATTATAACACGCTTAATCTCACAAGATAGTGGTGATGTTAATTTTAAAGATGTTGAACTTACTAAATGGAAACCTCAAGAGTTAAGCAAAAAAATGGCTATTCTAACTCAAAAAAATCATACAACAATGAAACTAACTGTTAGAGAATTAGTTGGATTTGGACGCTTTCCTTATTCTCAAAGTCGATTAACAAAAGAAGATTTTGAGCATGTGGATAAAGCTATCGCATATATGGAGCTTGAAGAATTCAGCGATAGATTTATAGATGAATTATCTGGTGGACAGCTTCAAAGGGCTTACATAGCAATGGTTATCGCTCAAGATACAGAATTTGTTTTCTTAGATGAGCCTACAAATAATTTAGATATTTATCATTCATCAAATATGATGA
>CAZVOQ010000052.1:0-9775 GCA_964628475.1 uncultured Oscillospiraceae bacterium
AAGGTTGCTTAAAGATTTTAAAGTGTCGCTCTCAAAACTATGTGAAAAAAAATCGTTATCTTGCCTGCTTTCTATTACTTGTTGAACACTCATATTTTTACTTGGGAAAATATCCTCAAAAAAATTCCCAACTTCGCTTGAAACAGTGTTAAAATCGATACTTGGCATCGTAAAATCATTTGCAACATAAACCCAAGCTATTCCTGCTATAATTCCTAGTAAAACAAGTAGAATAAATTTTAAAATTATATCTATAAACGTGTTTTTCTTCTTTTTAGGCTGTTTTGTTTGTGCATTTTTTATTTCTGCTAAAACTGCCTCGTCATTTGGCGTTATAACAACCGATGGCATTTCTAAATTTAAAACAACACTTCTTAATAAATCCAAAGAAGCTTTTGCTGCTAATTGCATTATATCTGATCTTGAATTTTTATCATAAAACATTCTTTTATAATAAGTGTTTTCTTTATCAGCCACGCAAATAAAAACTGTTCCAACAGGAATTTCAACTGTTCCTCCACTAGGCCCTGCAAACCCCGTAGTTGATATAGCGTAATCAGAATTTGCGTATCTTAGCATATTAAGAGCCATCTCTTGTGCCACAACAGATGAAACACTTGAATAAGTTTCAATTTTTTCTTTAGCTATTCCTAATACATCTATTTTTTGCTCATCGGTGTATGGGCAAAGCCCTGCCTTAAACACACTAGACGCTCCCTCAACGCTAACTAGCTTTTGAGAAATAGCACCACCAGTGCAGCTTTCGGCTGTTGACAGAGTTTTTCCTTTTTCTTTTAAAAGCTTAATAATAGCCTCTTCTAATTCTTCATCATTATCAGAATAAATGTATTTTTCCATTTTAGAATAAAGCTGATTTTTAGCAAAAGATAATAAATCCTCTGTTTCTTTAACATTATTTGCCTTTGCTGTAACTCTTATTTGTAAATCCCCTCTTTTTGCATATAAAGCAAAGGTAGGATTTGTTTGCTCTAGTAATTGAGAAATCATCATCTCAGCACTACTCTCACCTATTCCAACAAGCCTATAATAATCAGATTTAATAACCCCTTGAGTTAATTTAGATAAAAGAGGAATAACTTCATTTTCTAGCATATCTTTCATCTCATGCGGAGGCCCAGGCAGTAAAACAGCCATTTTTTCACCTTCAATAAAGATAATCCCTGGTGCTGTTCCTTTTTTATTTTTAATAATTCTGCCTTTTCTTGGAACATATGCTTGCTTAATGTTATTCTCTGTCATAGTAATGCCACGTGATTTAAAATATTCTAATAAATCACTCTCAACATTTTTATCTAAAACTAAATCATCACCATAAACACTTGCAACAGTTTCCTTTGTTAAATCATCTTTCGTTGGCCCTAGTCCACCAGAAAATATAACTATATCACTGCGCTCTTTAGCTAAAGAAGCCGCTGCACGAAGCCTTATAACATTATCGCCAACAACCTGCTGGTTAAAAACTGAAATTCCAACTTCCGATAAGGCTTTAGATAAAACTTGTGCATTAGTATTTAATATATCACCTAGCAAAAGTTCGGTTCCAACGCAAATTATCTCTGCTCTCATTTAAAACTTCCTTTCTATATATTAAAATTAATTATTCTATATCTATAAAAATTCTTTCAATATTCTCTAACGCTTCATTTTCAAGCTCTAATAATTTTTGCATATCCATTTTTTCTTCTGCTAAAAGGATTTCTTCCATTTTAGGTTTTGTTTTTGGATGAGCTGGAGTAAATATAGTGCAGCAATCTTCGTATGGTAAAATAGAAGTTTCGTATGTGTCTATATCTCTTGAAATAGCAACAATTTCAGTTTTATCCATGCCTATTAGTGGGCGAAGTATTGGCATATCAACGCTTTGATTTGTGGCTCTTATTGCACTTAGTGTTTGTGATGCCACTTGCGCTAAACTCTCCCCTGTTATAATTGCACCAGCGCCATATTTGTCACTTAGAGTTTGAGTAATTCTCATCATACTTCTTCTCATTAAAACAGTGAATAATTCTGGAACTCCATTATCTCTTATATATTCTTGAACAGTTGTAAACTCAACTATTAACAATGGCATCTTACCTGTATAATCAACTAATTTTTCACACAATGAAACAACCTTTTGTTTTGCTCTTTGGCTTGTGTATGGAGGAGATGCAAAGTGAACAGCCATTAAAGAAAGCCCTCTTTTTGCCATCATATAAGCCGCCACTGGAGAATCTATACCACCACTAAGCATTAATGCCGCTTTTCCTGATGAAGCAACTGGCATTCCACCTGCAGCTTTTTGTTTTCCTAAGTGCACATAAGCCGCTGTTTCTCTTATTTCAACCATAACAGTTGTTTGTGGAGTATGAACATCAACTTTTAGATAATGATGTTTTGATAAAATTCTTCCACCAAGTTCTCTTGCTATTTCAGTTGAAGTCATGCCGAAATTTTTATCACTTCTTCTTGCTACAACTTTAAATGTTTTTGTTTTTGATAATACATCATTAAAATTTTCTAAAACAGTGTTTGTAATTTCTTCAAAATCTTTTTTAACTACTATTGCCTTACTTATAGTTGCAATACCAAATATTTTTTTAATTTTATCATAGGCAGTGTCAATATCGCAAAATTCATCTATTGGCTCAACATATATAACACTTTGAGATTTATAAATTTTAAATTCACCTAAATTTTTAACTCTTAGTCGTATTGCTTTCATAATTTGTGATTCAAAACTAGATTTATTTAGCCCTTTTAAAACTACCTCGCCAAGATAGCAAATTATTAATTGTTTCATTTTTTTATTTTCCTTAATATCTCTATTTAATTTTTTGTAATTTATTTTTTGCATTTTTTAATGATAAAATAAAATTCTCTATATCACTAATTTCAGTATTACTATCAAAACTTACTCTTATCGAAGAATCTATAATTTTATCATTAATATTCATACTAGTTAAAGTTTTACTCTTACTTCCTTTACTACATGAAGAACCTGATGATATAAACACATTTTCATTTTCTAAAAAATGCAATAACGTTTCGCTTTTAAATCCTAAAAAAGCAAAATTTATAATATATGGTGCTGCATCTTTTGGAGAATTAATAATTATATTATCAAAATCACTTAGTTTTTCTAATAAATATTGTTTAAGCTTTGTATATTTTTTAATATTAGCTAGCATATCTTTATTATGAATTTCAACTGCTTTTGCTAATCCTTTTATATAATGGATATTTTCTGTTCCAGCTCTTAAGCCTTTTTCTTGTCCTCCACCTAATAACACCGGCTTTATATTAACGCCTTTTCTTAAATAAAACCCTCCAACTCCTTTTGGAGCATTAACTTTATGCCCTGAAAAAGAAAAAGCATCTATTTTGATTTTTTTAGTATCTATTTTATATTTTAAAAAACCTTGAACAGCATCGGAGTGAAAAATGGTAAGCGGATTTTTTTCTTTAATTTTATTTGCTAGTTTTTCAATATCGATTTTAGCTCCTGTTTCATTGTTAACAAACATAGCACTCACTAAAATTGTGTTTTTATCAATAGCGTCTGTTATTTTTTCTATATCAATATTGCCATCTTCATTAGGCATTATTTTTACTACTTCAAATCCTTCTTCTTTTAAAAACTCAATTGGATTACTAACAGCTGGATGCTCATACCCAGTTAAAATTATTTTTTTACCTCTATTTTTTCTAGCTAAACTTAAGCCATAAATTAAAATATTATTACTTTCAGTTGCACAAGAAGAAAAATAAATTTCACCCTCTAGAGCATTTACAGCATTTGCTATAGTTTTTCTTGATTTTAATATTTCAAATTCAGAATCTGCACCTATTGAATATAAAGAAGATGGATTACCAAATTCATTTTGCAAGCTATTTGTGATTACTGCTTGCACTTCTTTATATATTTTAGTAGTGGCAGCGTTATCAAGATATATCATTTCATACCATCCCTTTTTAATTATACTAAAAAATTATACCATATTTACGCATCCTTTTACAATACAAACCCTGTTATTTTATTGTTAATATTACGTAATTTTTTTATTTATTTTATTAATATGCAAAAAAATGTATTCAAGATGATTTAATTTCATATTTTTGAATTTATCTTATTTACATATTATAATAGTTTGTATATAATAAAACTAAATAACACATTCAGAAAGGATTTTTAACTTTATGAAATCAGATATCGAAATTGCACAAAGTGCAAATATGCTCCCTATCACACAAATCGCAAACCAAATTGGCCTTCCATACGAAAACATTAATCAATATGGAAATTATAAAGCTAAAATTGATATAACAAAAACTAAATCTTTAAATGATAAAAAAGGTAAATTAGTTTTAGTTACAGCTATAAGCCCTACTCCTGCTGGAGAAGGAAAAACTACAACAAGCATTGGTCTTGCTGATTCCTTAAAAAGTCTTGGAAAAGATGTTATCCTAGCTTTAAGAGAGCCTAGCCTTGGGCCTGTATTTGGCATGAAAGGTGGGGCTGCTGGTGGTGGCTATGCACAAGTTGTTCCTATGGAAGATATTAATCTTCATTTCACTGGAGATTTACATGCTATTGGTGCTGCTAATAATCTTCTTGCAGCTTTAATTGATAATCATATTTATCAAGGAAATCAATTAAATATCGACCCTCGAAGAATTTCTTGGAAGCGCTGTGTTGATATGAATGATAGACAACTTCGTTTTATAACTGACGGTCTTGGTGGAAGAATTAATGGAACTCCAAGAGAAGACGGATTTGATATCACAGTAGCTAGTGAAATTATGGCTATATTCTGCCTTGCAAGCTCGCTTTCAGATTTAAAAGAACGCTTATCTAAAATAGTTGTTGGCTACACTTTTAAAAACGAGCCTGTAACTGTAAAGCAATTAGGCTGTCAAGGTGCTTTAGCTGCATTGTTAAAAGAAGCTATTAACCCAAACCTAGTTCAAACACTAGAACACACACCTTGTTTAATCCATGGTGGACCTTTTGCTAATATCGCTCATGGATGTAATAGCGTTATTGCAACAAAACTTGGGGCTCAGTTATGTGATTATGTTATCACTGAAGCTGGATTTGGTGCCGACTTAGGTGCCGAAAAATTCCTTGATATTAAATGTAGTATGAATGATTTAACTCCGTCTGCTGTTGTTATAGTTGCAACTATTAGAGCACTAAAACATCATGGTGGTGCTAAAAAAGATGAACTTGGAATTGAAAACCTAACTCAACTTGAAACTGGGCTTTCTAATCTTCAGCGCCATATTGAAAATATAAAACAGAATTTTAATCTTCCTTGTGTTGTTGCGTTAAACAGCTTTCCTACTGACACTAAGAGCGAGCAAGATTTAGTTATGGATTTTTGCAAGAAACTAAACACACCTTGCTCTTTAAGCGAAGTTTTCTCAAAAGGTAGTGAAGGTGGAACTGATTTAGCTCAAAAAGTTTTAGATGTTTTAGATGAAAATGCTAAAATTTCTTTCACTTATGATGATAGCATGAGTATTAAAGAAAAAATCAAAGCTGTTTGCACAAAAATCTATCGTGCAAACGATGTAACTTTCTCAAAATCAAGCTTAAACACTATAAAATTATTAGAAGAATATGGCTACAATAATCTTAAAATTTGTATTGCAAAAACTCAATATTCATTCTCAGATAATGCATCTTTACTAGCTGCTCCAACTGGGTTTACTATGAATGTTAGAGAAATCCGTTTATCTGCTGGCGCAGGATTTGCTGTTGTTATCATGGGCGATATTATGACAATGCCTGGACTTCCAAAAGTCCCTGCTGCTTTAAATATTGATATTGATGAAGATGGAAAAATTTCTGGATTATTCTAATTTGAGGTTATTTTATGAAAAGAAAATTTTCAAAAAGCGAAATTTATGAATATTATGAAAAAACAAACACAGTGTTTTATTTTAATAAAAACGATAGTAATATTATTGTTCCAAAATATTCAAAAAATCAAATGCGTCAAGGGTTAAATTTAAATTTTGCCAACCCATTAAGCTATATTTTGCAAATTAGCATTATCGCTTTAATCTCATTAATCGTTTATTTTTTTAAGCTTACATTTTAACTGTAAAAAACATTGTAAAATAACTAGATACTCATAAAAAAACAAGTGGCTTATGCCACTTGTTTCTTTTTTATTCGCAAAGTTTCTTTATAGGTATTTCACTACCTACAATATCCTTTTTTATCCTTGTAATATTAAATTTGCTAAAACTTCAAAACTTCTTTGAACTTGAATATCATCTTCAATTGGCAGTTCATATGTTATTTCAGTTTCATATAATTTTTCATAGTCAGCTTTTATACCAACACCATTATATGAAGCTGAAACAGTTGGAACTAGTGATGCAATAGTCAGTTCAATACCTGAGCCATCTGTTAATCTAAACATAGATTGAATAGTCCCCTTGCCCATCGTTGTTGCACCAACAGTTTTTGCTCCGTTTGAGTCTTTTAATATAACAGTTAGCATCTCAGCTGCATATCCAGTTTTTTCATTTGTAATAACAACTATCGGTAAATCAGTGCTTGTTTCATTAGAAGTATATAAAACTTTTGTTTCGCCTGTTTGATATGTTGCCGACATTATTGTGCCTTCTTTTGCCATAATATCTGCCACTTGAGCCGCATAGTCAAATTCTTTACTTTGATTATCTCTTAAATCAACAACTAACCCTGTAATACTTTGGCTAATCAAATTGTTTAAAGCATATTCAAAATCTGAGGCTGATCTTTCAGTTAACATATTAACATCAATATATCCATAATCACCTATTTTTTGAGAACTCATTACTTGAGTGTCATAAACTGCATGAATTAAAGAAACTAAACCTAAAGCGCTTGTTGACTCTTCTTCATCTGTTTCTTCTTCCTCTACTACGTCTTCCTCTGATACTGCCTGAGCTGTATCAACGCCTTCTTCTGGAACGATTGGAATTAAAGCTTCTTCTTCTGAAATGATTTCAAGTTCAACTGTTTTAGGCTCTGTTGATAATAATAATTCTTGAGCTACATCTATTGTCATTTGAACAGTTGAAACACCATCAATGCTTTTTATAAATGAGCCTGTTGTTACACCTTGGATATCTGCTGGTGAACCAGGATACACTTTATATATATACATATACCCTTGATGGTCTTTTGATTTATAAATTTCAAGCCCTAAGCCAAAAGATTTACCTTGTGAAACATCTTGCAAAGTTTGCATTTCAGCTGATGTAAAATATTTAGATTCAATATCGCTTAATCCTCTAACATATCCGCTCGCTAAATTATCATTCAAAGTTGTATTATCAATAGCAAAATAATAGTTTTCTCTAACTAATGTATCTATATCTGATAATTTTTCATAGAGTTCTTCTTTTTGAGTTACAGCTGACACCCTATCTTCAAACATTTCTGTCGATATTGCCATAGTTAGTGAAAATGTTACTGTCATCGCTACAAAAACTATGCTTATAAGATGTGCTAAATTAAATTTTTTCTTCATTATTATCTCCGATTTTATTTTTATTTCATAAAACTTTTAATTTTATGGTCTTGTTCCTTGAACATATGGCAATGGATCTACTGCTACACTATTTAATCTAATCTCAAAATGTAAATGTGGTCCAGTTGAATTTCCAGTTGTTCCAACAGTTGCAATTGCTTGTCCTTTTGCTACAGTGTCACCTACTCCTACTAGAAGAGTATTGCAATGACCATACAAAGTAAAGTTATTTCCACCATGATCTATTATCACATAGTTCCCATATCCATATGATGGGTTCCAAATAGCAGTTTTAACAACGCCTGAGTTTGATGCTACTATAGTTGCGCCTTGAATTGTTGATGCTGTTCCTTTTGCTATATCTATACCAATATGATTATCAGGCTGTCCATAAATTGTTCTCCATCCAAAGTGAGAGGATATATGTCCATAATTTGGCACAGGCCATAGCCAATCTCCGCCAACAAATTCTGCACCTGAACCATTTTCAAATTCTGCTTCTAATGCTTCTTTTGCCGCTACATATTGCTGATATAAAACCGCTTGAGTTTCAGAGGCAGCTTGTTGAAGTGCGTCTGTTTGTGATAATTCTGCATCTAAAACCTGCATAACACTTGCTAATTCTGTTACTTTTGTTTCAAGTGTTGCTTGCTGTGATTCTAATTCATCTAAAGCTACTTGAATTGCAGCTTCTTCTGTTTCAATAATTAATTTTTCTTCCGTAAGTTTTATTAATAAATCAGTATCTGCAACTGAAATTCTTGAAAGAGTGTCTGCTGCAATTAAAGATTCTGAAAAAGAATCTACTCCAAACACTGTTGATAGCTGGGCATTATCTCCCATCATATACATTGCTTTTAATCTTTCTTGAAACAATTCATCAGTGTAATTAATATCTTCTTTTTTAACTTCTAGTTCGTGTTGTTTATTTGCTAAATCAATGCCTGTTTGTTCTATTTGACCTATTAATGTATTAATCTGGCCTTTAATTAAATCAGCTTGATTTTGAGCGTTATCTTTTTCTGCTTGTTGCTGTTCTTCTTTATCTTCTAAATCTGCTATTTCTTTATTAATTTTATCTAATGCTTCTTGAGCTGCTGCATAATCATCTGCAGCATTTGCAAAAACTTTAACGGGGCTACTAAATGTAAATGTTAAAACTAATGAAAAAATTAATATCACAGAAACTATTTTAGATTTTATACTTCTTTGCATAACTCATAATATCCTTTTCTATAATTTTGATATGTTTTATATTAAACACCTAGATACCTTTTCATCGAAATTGAACTTCCCACTGAGCCTATTAAACAACCAAAGCTTACAAACCCAAGTAAGATATAATACCAAATATCGCTATAGATAACTAAAGTTTCTGAAAGAGAAGTTATCCAGCCACTTGCTTGCACTGTTATATAATCATATAGATATAAATATCCTGCACTTACAAACCCAAATGTTAAAATTGCTGATATAATCCCTATTAAAATACCCTCAACTATAAATGGCAAACGTATAAACATATTTGTTGCACCAACATATTTCATAATACTAATTTCTTTTCTTCTTGCAAAAACTGTTAGGCGAATAGTGTTAGAAATTACAACAAGGCTAACTAAAACCAGTAAAGCTAAAACTGTAATTCCACTATAATATGTAACATCTCTAATTGTTATTAATATGCTAACTAATTCACTTGATGAGGACACATATTCTACCCCATCAATAGATGATAGCGCCAAGCTCGTTTCATCTAAATCTTCTAATTTATGAATTGTGCATCTAAATGAAGCTGGCAAAGGATTATTTTCACCCTCATATCCTGATAAGAGTTGTCCATAATCTCCTAATAGTAGCATAGATTCTTCTAATGCTTCCTCTTTTGATACATAAACAAATTCATTTATATTTTCATGAGCTTCTATTGTTTGCCTGATGTTATTAATTATATCTTCGCTAAATCCATCTTTTACATACACAACAACTTCATTTTGTGAGCCTAAAAATGAAACAAAACTATTAACATTTACAGCAAGCAGACCGCAAACTCCAACTATTATAAGGCAGGAAGTTACCACCCCAATAGAAGCCACGCTCATTAATTTATTGCTTTTAAAACTATTAAACCCTTGCTTAAATAAATACTTAAAACTCGAAAATTTCAAAATCTAAACCTCTACTTTATAAAATTAACATCTCTAACAATTTGGCCATTTCGCATCTCTAATGTTCTTTTACTA
>CAZVOQ010000053.1:0-9654 GCA_964628475.1 uncultured Oscillospiraceae bacterium
TTCAAATAACTTTAAATTCTTTTCATTAATATAATATGGCAATGCTTCAACAGTGTTTTTTAAATTTAATAGCCCTCTTGTTTCAGCTTCTATTGCCCATTCATCTAAGTAGCTATTTCCACTAAATAAAATTCTTTTATGTTTAATAAAAGTTTCTTTTATTAAATTTTTAATATCATTTTCAATATCACTAGATTTTTCTAGCTTATTTGCAAACTCTTTTAAAGAATTTGCAATAATTGTATTTATAAAAATATTTGGTCCTGCTATTGAAAATGATGAGCCAACCATTCTAAATTCAAATCTATTTCTGTCTGTTGTATCTTTTGTGAAATATGAAAGTTCTGATAATCCTATTTTAAGTGGCTTTTTTTCAAACTCTAAAAAGTTAGTATCATCAACGATAGATTCTATAACAGCCGATAGTTCATCACCTAAAAACACAGACATAATCGCAGGTGGCGCTTCATTTGCTCCTAATCTATGATCGTTAGCTGCACTAGCAGATGATATTCTTAATAAATCTTGATATTCATCTACTGCTTTAATTGTTGCAGCTAAAAATAATAAAAACCTTGTGTTTTCACTTGGATTTTTACCTGGTGAATATAAATTAACGCCTGTATCAGTAGTTAATGAAAAGTTATTATGTTTACCACTACCGTTAACTCCTGCAAAAGGCTTTTCATGCAATAGGCAAACTAAATTATGTTTATCAGCTAAAGTTTTCATAATATCCATAGTAATTTGGTTATTATCAGTTGCAATATTAGTAGTTGTAAAAATTGGAGCTAATTCAAATTGACCAGGCGCAACTTCATTATGCCTTGTTTTTGCATAAATTCCAATTTCCCATAGCGCCTCTTCTAATTCTTTCATATAATTTGCAACTCTAGGATTGATACTTCCAAAATAATGATCATCTAAATCTTGACCTTTAGGTGAGCGAGCTCCCATCAAAGTTCTGCCAGTTAAAACTAAATCCTGACGCTTTTGATAAACATTTTTATCAATTAAAAAATATTCTTGCTCAGCGCCTACAACTGGGCTAACTCTTTTAGTTTTATCATCTCCAAGTAATTTTAAAACTCTAAGTGCTTCTTTTTCAACTGCCACCATTGATTTTAATAATGGTGTTTTTTTATCTAAACTTTCACCGCCAAAAGAGCAAAACGCAGTTGGAATATATAAAGTGTCATCTTTAACAAAGGCATATGATGTTGTATCCCAAACAGTATATCCCCTTGCTTCAAAAGTGCTTCTTAATCCTCCAGAAGGAAAGCTTGACGCATCTGGCTCACCTCTTACTAGCTCTTTTGCGCTAAAATCCATTATCATTTTACCATCATCAGATATAGACACAAATGCTTCGTGCTTTTCTGCTGTTATTCCAGTCATCGGCTGAAACCAATGGGTAAAGTGAGTTGCGCCTTTTTCTATTGCCCAATCTTTCATAGCAGTAGCAACAATAGTTGCCACTTCAATACTTAATAAACTGCCATCATCGATAGTTTTTTTAAGAGCTTGATATGTTTCTTTTGGAAGTTTCTTCTTCATTACTTCTTTAGTAAATGCCTTACTTGCAAAAGTTTCTTCTAATCGCATAACAGATTCCCTCCATTTTTTCATACATTATTATTTATTTCTACTATAATTAATATGTTTTGTGGCTTTGAAAATATCAAAACCACAAAACTATATTTTACTTATTTATTTCCCTATTTCTTCTTTTAAAACCCATTTACCCATGCTATCTTTAGTAAATAAATCTCTGTTATAGAATTTATCAACAATTCCCCAGAATTCACTTTCAGTATATCCACAGAATTCACAAAAATCTTTAACACATAGTTTATCTAAATCACCATCATGTTTTTTAATTAATTCAAAGCCTTCTTCTCTAGTCATTAAGCCATAGCGAATTAATCTTGAAGAATAGTCAGTTGCAGCTGCATGACCGAATTTTGGATATTTCATCCATGAATGAACAAGATATGCCCTTGAATCAATTTGATCAAAGTTTTCGATATGATGAGTTCTATCCCATTCATGAGTTAAATCATTAAATCCTCTGCTTTTTGCAAAGTTATAGTTTCTAACGCTGTTCCATTCAACGAAGTATGACATATAAAAAGGATCTAATTTATCTAAAGTTTCTTTACTTGGTGCTTTTAGCATATTCAAATCATTTTCAGTTACACCATCACCTATTAATTCATTGAAATCTATATCAATTGCAACCCCATTATTAACTTGATCTTTTGCAGAATATGTTTCGACATCATTGCTTCCGCCGTATTCATAGCTAACATTTTCTCCATAGCAAATTAGTGGAGTGTTAAACGCTGCCGCCATATATAAAGGGAAAGTATAAATTAATCTATCAACAAACCATGTTGGTTTGCCATATTTTTCAAAGAATTTTCTCATTAGAATTTTTTGAACTTTTATATTTGGCTTACAGCTAATTATATTGCAAGAAAACTCTTCGCTTAAATTTTTTAAATTGTGTATGCCTGCATCTGTCATTGGAAAATTATCTTCAACAGTGAATAAAACAGGATTCATACCTAATACTTCTTTTAGCATATATACTTGAAAATGGCTATCTTTGCCACCACTAACAGCTACTGCACAATCATACCCACCTGGGCCATTACATCCACGATATTTATCACATAAAGCTTTTAATTCATCAAATCTTTTTGTATAATCAGTATCTTTTCTGTTTTCAAAATGATTACAAGCAGTGCAAACTCCTTTATCATCAAAAACTACTCCTGGTCTCATACTTGTCATTGTACATTTACTACATGTTTGCATAATCTAAACTCCTTTTTCGATAAAAAATAAAAAAAGACACTGTGAGCTAATAAAACTCACAGCGCCTTTGCTGTTATGGGAATACTATATCATCAAGATTTAAATTTGTCAAGCTTTTTTATAAAAAATATTTTGAGACAAATTTACATTGACAATTTCCCATTAATATTATATAATTTTTTATATGTTGAACAACGGTGTTCATCATATAATGTAAAAAAAACGGTTATAACGACCGTGCTGTTTTAGTCCCCTTTTTTACACTATATGATGGGCACTTTTTATTTTTTAATAAAAAATAAAAGAAAAGAAAGGAATATATTATGCAAAACACTATTAATGATGTTCTAAATTTTATAAACGAAAATGATGTAAAATTTATAAGACTAAGCTTTTGTGATATTTTAGGTGTTCAAAAGAATATATCTATAATGCCACACGAACTTGAAAATGCCTTTAAAAAAGGGGTTTCATTTGATGCTAATTCTATTAAAGGCTTTAGTGATATAACAAGAAGTGACTTATTTTTATTCCCAGATCCTACAACTTTAACTTTACTTCCTTGGCGTCCTGGCTCTGGAAGAGTTGTTAAATTTATTTGCGATATTAAGTATCCAAATGGCGAATATTTTATTGATGATAGCCGTTATATTTTAAAGCAAGTAACTAAAAAATGTAAAGACCTCGGATATACTTCAAAAATAGGTGCTGAGTGTGAATTTTATCTTTTCAAAACTGATGCAGAAGGAAATCCCACTAAAACGCCCCTTGATAATGGTGAGTATTTAGATGTTTATCCTTTAGATAAAGGAGAAGATATTAGAAGAGAAATATGCCTATCATTAGAAGATATGGGTATAATGCCTGAAAGTAGTCATCATGAGCAAGGTCCTGGGCAAAATGAAATAGATTTCACATTTTCTGATGCATTATCTTGCGCTGATAATTTAATAACTTTTAAATCTATTGTTAAAAATATTGCAACGCAAAATGGTTTATTTGCATCATTTATGCCAAAACCTATATTAGATAAAGCTGGAAACGGATTACACGTTAACATGTCATTATCAAAAGACAAAGAAAATATTTTTAGCCCAAATGAAGGAAAACTTCCATTAGTTGCTCAGCAATTTATTGCAGGCATATTAAATAAAGCTGAAGAAATTTCTATATTCTTAAATCCAATCGTTAATTCATACGACAGATTAGGTGGATTCGAAGCTCCAAGATATATTTCCTATTCAAGAGAAAATCGTTCGCAATTTATACGCATACCAGCTGCTTCAAGCGAGAATAGCAGAATTGAAGTTAGGAGCGCTGATCCTAGCGTTAATCCATATCTTGCTTTTAGTTTATTAACAATGGCTGGTATTTATGGGATAATTAATAAATTAGAACTATCTAAGGAGAATGATGTTAATTTATATACAGCTGATAGCAATTTAACAGATAAATTAAATAGTCTTCCTTCAGATATGAAAAAAGCTATAAGTTTAGCTGAAAAAAGCGATTTTATTAAAGAAATTTTAGGCGAAAGCCTATTAAATAAATATATTCAAATAAAGAAAATAGAATTAGAAGCATACGAGAATTCAAATGATAAATCAAATTTTATAAATAATAAGTATTTTAATCAATTATAAATAATCAAAAATCTAGGAAAGGTACTTAAATTTATGAAAAATGCACTAATAATTTCTGATTCTCAAAAAGGTATTGCTTTTTTCACTAAAATGCTTAAATCAGTACCTATTAATGATATTTCAATTAAAAATTCTTGTGCAGATGCAAGAAGATTACTTTTAGAGAGACAATTTGATTTAGTTATTATTAATGCACCTTTAAAGGATGAACAGGGCGATAGTTTAGCTATGCAAATTGCAATGAAAAGTATATCTCAAGTTATTATTGTAGTTAATGCTTCTATTTATGATGATATTTCATCAAGTTTAGAAGATTATGGAGTTTTAACTGTTTCAAAGCCGATAAATCCCCCATTGTTTTGGTCAGTTTTAAAAATTGCAATTGCAACTAATAATAAACTTAGCTTATATCAAAAAGAAAACTCAAAGCTAACAAAACAGATTTCTGATATAAAAACAGTTGATAGGGCTAAAAGAATTTTAATGAATAATTTTTCTTTATCTGAAAATGATGCTCATAAGCATATAGAAAAAGAAGCAATGAACCAAAGGAAAAGTAAGGTTGATATTGCATTATCAATTTTAAAAACATATGAAAACTAACATCTCTTATATAGAGTAAAGGAGAAATAAAATGACTAAATATATATTTGTAACAGGTGGAGTTGTTTCTGGGCTTGGCAAAGGAATAACAGCAGCTAGCCTTGGAAGATTACTAAAGCAACGTGGATTAAAGGTTGTATCTCAAAAATTAGATCCTTATATGAATGCAGATCCTGGCACTATGAGCCCTTTTCAACATGGCGAAGTTTTTGTTACTGAAGATGGTGCTGAAACTGATTTAGATTTAGGTCATTATGAAAGATTCATAGATGAGGATTTATCTAAATTCTCAAATATAACTAGCGGCAAAATCTATTTGAATGTTATAAATGCTGAACGTGAAGGAAAATATTTAGGGGATACTGTTCAAGTTATTCCCCATGTTACTGATGAAATCAAAAATTTCATTTATCTTGCTGCAGAAAAAAATAATGCTGATATATTAATTTGTGAAATTGGTGGCACTGTTGGAGATATTGAAAGCTTGCCTTTTTTAGAAGCCATTAGGCAAATATCATTAGAGCAAGGCAGAGATAATTGTTTGTTTTTACACGTAACGTTAGTTCCATATTTAAAAGGAAGTAATGAACATAAATCAAAACCAACCCAGCACTCTGTAAAAGAATTAAGAACGCTTGGTATATCACCTAACGTGATTATCACTAGGTGTGATGAAAAACTTCCTGAATATATAAAAAAGAAAATTTCTTTATTTTGCAATGTAGAAGAAGATTGTGTTATTGAAAACAATACATTAGAAAGTTTATATCAAGCACCATTAATGCTTTATAAAAATGGATTAGATAAAGTTGTTTGTAGATTACTTAAACTAGAAGAAAGCAATATCGATTTAAAAGATTTAGAAGATTTAAATGAAAAAATAGAAAATAGAAATGGAAGTATTTCTATTGCTATTGTAGGAAAATATGTTAAATTGCATGATGCTTATCTTTCTGTTATGGAAAGTTTATATCATGCAGGTATACATCACTCGAAACATATTGATATTAAATGGATTGATAGTGAATATGTTAATTCTCAAAATGTTGAAGAAAAATTAAAAGGTGTTGATGGAATTGTTATCCCTGGCGGATTTGGCAGTAGAGGAATTGAAGGAAAAGTTACAACAATTAATTTTGCAAGAGAGAATGATATACCTCTTTTAGGTATTTGTCTTGGAATGCAGATGATTTGCTGTGAATTTGCAAGAAATGTTGCAAATATTAAAGATGCCACATCCACTGAATTTGATGAAATAGCTTTAAATCCGATAATTGATATAATGGAAGACCAAATAAATATCACTAAAAAAGGTGGAACTATGCGCCTTGGTGCATATCCTTGCAAAGTTAATGAGGGCACCTTATTACACTCTTTATATAAAAGTGATTTAATCAGCGAAAGACATCGACATCGCTTTGAATTTAATAATAAATACAAAGATATTTTAAGTGAAAAAGGCTTAGTTTTTTCTGGTGTTAGCCCAGATGGAAATTTAGTTGAAGTTGTTGAAATTCCTAGTAAAAAATTCTTTATTGGTGTTCAATATCATCCTGAATTTAAATCAAGACCTGATAAAGCACATCCATTATTTCTAGGTTTAATCAGTGCGTGTTTATAATAAATCTAAATATTAACAAATTTAATATTAATAATTATTTTTTTACATCATGTTAATATTTTCACCTTTATTTTATTGCTAAAATATTATATCCTATATTACAGTAATGAAAGGAAATATTTTATGAAAAAAATCAATATTATTTTTCTATTTTTATTTGCACTTTCTTTGAGTTATATATTAATATTCAATATATTCTCTTTGAACTATTCTGAAAACATAAACTATTTAAAATATGACACTATTTATCATCTAACAATAATTCCAATAAATTTTATAAGTATTTTATTTTTATCTATTCAATACAACTTAAATACCCAAAAATATGAAAAAGAAAAAGCAAGCTAATATATACTGCATATTAGCAAAAGAGAAAAAGCTATCATTTACAGCTCGTTACTCATAAACAAAGGCTTCACTATGTGAAGTCTTTGTTTATTTTATAAAAACATAAAGGAATGGCAAAAGCCATTCCTTTATGTTTTAGAATTAGTAAAGTTTTTTTATAATTATTTTATAATATATTTTTTATTTATTAATATATCAATCATTTATATTAATAGTAGTCATTTTAATTAAAATCAGCCCATTCTCTGCTAAAAAATCAAGGACAGAATATAAGTAATTTTCTGAGTATTTATCAGGATTAGTGCTTTCTATTTTATTTAGTAATTTAAATATCTTATCTTTATCTAAAGGATTTCCTTCAGATTTTTTTAATTCTCTTAGCATAGTTATCATTAGATTTTGATCTTCATCGAGTTTTATAATAGTTCCTGAAATTGATTGTGACGCTGAAATAAACGGACCTATAACAGGAATAAACCCACACATAAACGCAATTATATTAGTTATAAGTGGTGTAAGTTTTATATCAATTGCACCATCATTAAATACTCCCATACTTTTTCCTGGTACAGTAAGGCTGGTTTTTTCTGGCATAGTATTTAAGTAAACAGAAGACTTTATGCTCTGCGGATATATATCCACAGCTTTAAAATCGCTTAATATATCTTTTATTATATCAAGCTTGTCCTCTGGGCAATTACTTATAATACTCGGCTCAATTAAAGCATTGCAATTAACTCTAATTTTTCTTTTTTTACTATCAGTTTGGGTTATTTTTCTTGCATCTTCCATATAAAATCTCCTCTAACTATCTAAAGACATAAAATTTCTATATTTATTCAAATGCGTTTTCTATTATATTTATTTCAAATTGATTATTATTGTAGTAAACTTCGGCAACATCAAATCTTATAAATTCATCAGTGAAATTATTACTTTGTAAAAATAAAAGTGCTGTTTTTTTTATTCTTTCTTGCTTTTTATAATCAACAGCATCACTAGCATTCATAAATTTATTAGAACTTCTAGTTTTAACTTCTATAAAGATAATAGTATCTTTATATTTTGCAATAACATCAATTTCACCAAACCTTGATTTAAAATTTGTAGATAAAAGCCTGTATTTTCTATCAGTATACCATTTGCAAACCTTTTGCTCGCCAATAGCCCCGATTATTTTTCTATCCATACTAAATCACTTCGTTTTTTTAAAAAAGTTTGCCTATAAAAATGAGGAACACCGTATTTTTCTAAAGCTTCATAATGTCCTTTTGTACCATATCCTTTATGCTTTTCTAAATTATACTCTGGAAATTCTTTAGCTATATCAAGCATAAATCTATCTCTTGAAACTTTAGCTAAAATAGATGCAACAGCAATAGAAAGGCTATGTGAATCGCCTTTAACTACACTAACTGAATTTTCGCTTATTTCATCTGGAACTTTATTTCCATCAATTAAAACTAAATCAGGGTTAACTTCTAATTTTTTTACAGCTAACGCCATACCATAAAGCGTTGCATTTAGTATATTTTTTTCATCAATAATTTTTTCATCAACAAAAACAATATTGTAAGCTATGGAATTTTCAATAATAATATCAAAAAGCTCTTCCCTTTTCTTTTCAGTGAGTTTTTTTGAATCGTTTATCCCATCACCATTAAATTCAGGCTTTAATACAACTGCCGCACATACAACTGGTCCACACAAAGGGCCTCTACCAGCTTCATCAACGCCCGCAATCACTTTATAATCATTACGAAAATTATTATCGTATAAGTATAAATCATTATTCATTTTCAAATGGCCTTTCAAGAGTGATTTTACCTATTTTAGACGCTCTAAATTCATCGCAAAGCATAATTGCAGCTCTTTCTGTGTCTTCTTCCCCGCCTTTAATAAGCATCCCTCTTTTTCTAGCTATTCTAGCTAAAATTTCAAAAGCTGTTAGTTCTAAATCTTCATCTGATAGCTTGTATCTTTCTTTTAAAGACTCTTTATTTGTTTTAACTAATTGCTCTAAAAGATAAACTGCAATTGTTTCTAAATCTAATACATCATCTTTAATTGAGCCAATAAAAGCTAAATTTGCAGCAACATGCTGATTTTCAAATTTTCTCCATAAAACTCCTGGCATATCAAGTAAATCATATCCTTGAACAGTAATCCATTGCTTACCCCTTGTAACGCCTGGCCTGTCTTGAGCTTTTGCCCTTTGAGTTCCTGCAATGCTATTAATAAACGTTGACTTGCCAACATTCGGCACTCCAACCATCATCGCTCTAATTCTTGAGCCTTCGATACCTTTTAAAGTTCGTCTTTCAATTAATTCTTTTAATTCTTCATCGATTTGATTTTTAATATTCGAGAAGTTTTTACCTGTTTTTGAATTAAGTGAAATAGCGCCCATCCCCTTGCTTTTAAAGAATTTTATCCATTCTTTTGTTATAATAGGATCGGCTAAATCAGCTTTATTTAATATATATATCTTTGGTTTATTTTTAATTATTTCATCAATTTCTGGATTTTGACTAGAGTAAGGAATTCTTGCATCTAATAAAACAATCACAACATCGATATTTTTAATTTCTTTAGCCATCAGCCTTAGAGTTTTCA
>CAZVOQ010000054.1:0-9533 GCA_964628475.1 uncultured Oscillospiraceae bacterium
GTATTTACAACCGAAATATAGTATTGTGGATGATAAAATTTCAGGTGCTGAGGCATTAGTGCGATGGATAGAAGCTGATGGAAGTATAGTTTTCCCAAATGATTTTATTCCACTGTTTGAGCAAAATAGATTTATAGTAGAACTAGATAAATATATGCTAAAAAATGTTTGTAAGATTTTAAAATCTTGGAAAGATCAAGGCAAAGAATGTATTCAAGTTTCGGTTAATTTTTCTCGTTTGCATATAAGGCATCCTAATTTTGTTAAAGATATTAAAGAGATTGTTACTTCTTATGGAATTCAAACAAAGTATATTGAAATCGAGCTTACTGAAAGCACAGTTTTAGAAAATGAACAAGAGTTAAAAGTGCTTTTAAAAGAACTTCAAAAAGAAGGATTCCTTGTTTCTATTGATGATTTTGGCTCTGGATATTCTTCTTTAGGAATGCTTAAAAACTTTAAAGTTAACACTTTAAAATTAGATAGAAGCTTTTTTGTGGAATTAGATGGCGAAGAGGAATGCAATCGTGGAGATTTAGTCGTTGAAAGTGTTGTGAAACTAGCAAAAAATCTAGGAATGTACACTGTTGCTGAAGGGATAGAAACCTTAGACCAAAAATTATTCCTTGAAAAAATTAAATGCGATGCAGCCCAAGGATACTTCTTTGCAAAACCAATGAAAGTTAGCGATTTTGAAATGCTTTATTTTAATCAAGATTAATAAAAAACAGCTGATATGAATTTCATATCAGCTGTTTTTATTTTAGTTTGTTCCAATAAATAGTAGGTATAATAACGTTACAAGTAAACCTATTCCAAAGAGTAATAAACTATAACTTAATGAATAAGTTAAATGGATTTTAGAATCTTTTATATAGCTAGGCTTTTCTTTTCCAACAAAGAATGTGTATGGGATTTTAACTGATTTATAAAATAGTCTATTTAAAATAACGATTATAATATCAGTACTTATATCAAATATTCTCATTAAAATTGCAAAAACAAAGCTTAAAATTTTAAATAAAGGCTTATAGATATAGTTTTCAATAGTTAATGTGCTAGAGTTAAAATCGATATATCCAGCTTTTTTATTTACAACAGTTTTTCTTGCTATTACAAAGTATAAAAACAGTCCTATGGCTATTGAAATTAAACTTCCCTTTAAATTTATCCAGATAAAATAATGGATATCGCTCTTTGCATGAGTATTTATAAAATGAGATACAAATTCACCAATATAACCAAACGTTATATTAGGGGTAGTGCCGAGGATAATTAATGCTGCGGCTACTAAAGAGAGCAAAATAGCTGTTTTTTTAGTGACATAGTTTTCAAGTTTTATTTCGCCTTCGCCCTTTTCTATAAATAAACATATAAATAATTTTAGCATATAAGCAAATGTGAATCCACCAGCTAGTAAAAATGTCCACTCTAAAACCTGCCATATTAATTCGTGATGCCCTAAATGCATTAATTCAACAACAGCCTCATGCAATAAAGTTTTACTTATATAGCCACTAAATAATGGAATACCCATTATAGAAGCAGCACCTATACCAAAAGTGATTTTAAGCCAAGGTTTATCTCTGCCAAAGCCTTTTAATTTATTTAAATCTAAGGTATGCGTGTTTTGATAGATAACGCCAGCTAAACTAAATAATAAAATTTTAATTAAGCTATGGTTTATCATATGAAAAACAGTTCCGTAAGCTGCATATGTGTTATGCTCACCTAGTATAACACTAAAACTTACACCCCATAAAATAAAGCCAATTTGAGATACTGATGAATAAGCTAGAGTTCTTTTTAAATCATTGCTCATAAAGGCGTAAATGGCGCCAACTAGCATATTTAAAACGCTGATAGCTAAGACAAAGTAAACAAAAGTTGTGCTAAAAGACATTATTTTTACAACTAATAAAATTATGCCATATACACCTGTTTTAGTTAAAAGCCCAGAAAGAAGTCCGCTAGCAGGAGCAGGGGAGGCTGTGTGTGCGAGTGCTAACCAATCGTGAACAAAGAATGCGCCAGCTTTACAACCAAAGCCAACAAATATTAAAATGGCAGCTAAGAATAATAAAGGATTTTCTCTATGAATTGCAAAGCTTTCTGATAAAGCATTTATATCTAAATTTTGTGAAAGAGAATATAAAATAAATATACCAAATAATAAAGATAAACCGCCAAAAACTGCATATCCTAGATAGCTCTTACCTGCATTTTGCGATTTTTCATCTCCATTGTGAACAACCCATAAATAACTAGCGAACGACATTATTTCAAAAAACACAAATAATGTAAATAAATCATTTGCATAAAATACGCCGAGTGTTCCAGCAAAAGTAACTATTAAAGATGAATAATATCTTGATAAATTCTTAGAATGATGAGAAAAATATTCCTTTGTTTCAGTGCAGCTTATCAGCCATAGAATACTTGCTATTAATGAAAACAATATTGAAAATTCATTTACGGCAAAACTTATTCCAAACCCTGAAAATAAATCTAAATGAAAAGGGGATAAACTGCTATTAAAATTTATAAAAGCATATAAATTAACAGCTAAAACTAAAGCTATATTGCATAAAGACAATTTTGATAAAAGATTTTCGTTTTTTATAAAAGACAATGAAAATCCCAAAATTAAAGAAGAAAATAAAACTATACTAAGTAAAATATTAATATTCATAATTTTAATATCCTCCTGTTAGCAAAGTTTCGATAAAATTATATATTCCGCTTGAAGATAAAGAAGCGATAACCATAACAGCAGTTAAAAACACTAAGGTGTAGCTCATTTCCCTTGGAGCCTCTTTAACTTTATTTAGCCTTGAATAATCAAAATCATCGTGTGGGATAAAAGCTAAAACTGCAATTTGTAAAAGATACATTGCAGTGAGTAGTGCTGAAATCATTAAAGCTAAAACGCCTATAAATCCAATCCAGCCACCTACTGAAATAACACTGCTCGCTATTGCAAATTTTGATGAAAAACCGCCAAAAGGAGGAATTCCAATTAAAGCTAAACTACTTATTGTAAAAGAAATAAACGTTAATTTCATAACTTTTCCATAGCCCTCTACATCGCTAACGTATTCTGAGTGATTAACAAACATAACATTGCCAGCTGTGTAAAATATAACTATTTTAATTAAAGCATGAAATATTGTGTGTAAAAGTCCTGCAATAAGCCCTAGTGTACTCATAGTGCTAACAGCGAGAAGAATATAAGAAAGCTGGCTTACAGTTGAATAAGCAAACCTTCTTTTTAGATGCTTATTTTTCATTGCCATTGATGAGCCGAACACAATTGTTATAATGCAAAGAATCATAACGAAATACTGAGCAAAAGTGCCTAAAAGATATTCTGGTGTGTATAGATAATATGTCACTCTCATTGTGGCAAAAACACCAGATTTTACAACTGCAACTGCGTGTAAAAGAGCTGTAACTGTTGTTGGTGCAACACCTGCTGCAACAAGCCATTTATTAAATGGAAATATACCAGCTTTAACTGCAAAGCCTACAAACATTAATATATAAGCAATTAAAAGCATATTATTTTCAGGCATTGAGGCTAAAATATTTGAATTAAATTGCCAAGTTCCAGTGTAGTACATAAATATCATCATGCCAATAAATGAAATAGAAGCACCAGTTACTGAAAATAAAATATATAATTTGCCTGCAAATAAATCACGATGATTATTATTGTGAGTCACTAAAGGAAGTGTTATAAAAGATAAAACTTCATAGAATAGATACATAGTAAGTAAATTACTAGCAAAGCTAAAAGCAGTAACAACACCAAAAGTTAAAATATAAAAGCTGAAAAATTTCTTTTCGCCACCCTCGTGAGTCATATATTTGCTTGCGTATATTGAAGCAAAAGGCCATAAAAAGCTGATTAACGCTACAAAAATTGAAGCTAATGCATCTACTTTAAATGAGATGTTTAAAACATCATTAAATTTTAAAACAGTTATATCTTTATTATAAAAACTAAATAATATAATAAAAGTTAATACTGAAATTAAAATTGTGTAGATAACGCCTTTTTTCATTATAGAATTAGTGTTTTCGTCCTTACATTTCATTATAGATATTCCTAAAATTAAAGCTAGAAATATAGGAGAAAGTATTAAAATATTCATAAGTAAATTCTCCTTTTTATAAATTAAATGTAGCTGTTATGCTTAAAATAAAATCGATGATTGGTTTTGGATATGTTCCTAAAACAATAATTATTAAAGAAAGAATTATCATAGGCGTAAACATTAATTTATCAAGGCTTTCTTTACCCTTTATCATTTTATCATTCGGCACAAAAAAAGCATTTGCAACTGGAGAAAAAAGATAAACAGCAGTCAGGAGTGCTGAGAGCATTATAATTAACACTGCAAATACGCCAATCGATGATGATAAAGCGCCTTGAGCCAAATACCATTTAGAAACAAATCCACCAGTTAAAGGGATGCCCACTAGCGATAAACCACCAATTAATAAAAAGATAAATATGCTTTTATATTTATTTCCAAGCCCGATTATCTCATCAATTTTTGTGTGGTGAGTTTTAAATATAATCGCACCAGCGACTAAGAATAGCAATGTTTTTGCACTTGCGTGGAATACAACTTGTAAAAGTGCGCCAGTAAAGCCAGCGTCATTTAATAAAAATACTCCAAGTAGAACATAAGAAACTTGAGATACAGAGGAATAAGCTAGACGCTTTTTAATTATAGTATCTCTAACTGCGAGCATTGAGCCCATAAATATAGTTAAAAGAGAAAGGAGTATTAAGGCTGTTTGAACCCAAGTGCCTTTTAATAAATCAGGCCCTACAAAGTAGTAGATAACTCTTATAATAGCAACTACACCAGCTTTTGTAATAAGCCCTGATAAAACACCACTTGCAGGAGCAGGGGCGATAGGGTGAGCCGCTGATAGCCAAGAATGAAGAGGGTATAAGCCGGCTTTACAGCCAAAGCCTACAACAGCTAAAAAAGTTATTAATATAATGCCATCTCTATCTAAAAATCCTGCAATTTCAGGGATACCACCAGCGATAAACGTTGGGTCTGAAACTAGACTATAAAGATAAATTGTTGCAATAAGCCCAAGTGAAGCTCCAAAAATTGAATAGTATATAAATTTTCTGCCGGCTAAAAGTGCGCTATTTGTGCCATCATGGATAACTAAAACATAAGCAGCAAGAGATAAGCCTTCAAAAAAGCTGTAAAGAGTTGCAAGATTATTAGCATACACTACGCCCAAAAGAGCACCAAGCGATATTAAAAAGAAACTGAAAAATCGTTTTTCGTTTTTTGAGTGCGACATATAGCTAAAGGCATAAACCGAAGCTAAGAGCCAGATAATAACAATAATAGTTGAGAAAAAAATAGCAAGTCCATCAGTTTTAAAGCTATATTGGATATTTAATACTAATTTTAAAAAATCTATTGAAGTATCTTTAAAAAATATATTATTAATTAAAACGCTAATTAGCGTAAAAGTTGTAATAAAAAAGCTGAATTTATGAATTGTTTTTCTATCTTTTATATTGCTAGCTAGTAATATAAATCCTAAAATAATAGGCAAAAATACTGATATTAAATTAAACATATAATAAATATTCCCCCTATATTATAAAGTGAATCCACTTAGGATTATTTCAATTATTGGCTGATAGAATACGCCCGTTAAAATATTTAGCGATATAAAAACAGCTATACTAGATGCATAAGATAGGCTGTTTTTATGCCTTTTTTGATTTTGTTGGTCTTTTGTATATATGCTAAGGAGTACTCTTGAGAAATAAATAGCATTTAAAACTGTGCTAATTAAAAGAGCAATTAATATAAAGTATCCAGCGCCCCCCTCGCTTATAGCAGCAACAGACAGGGTGTATTTGCCAATAAAGCCTGAAAATAAAGGCAGACCAATCATAGAAAAAGCGCCGATAGTAAAGCCTAGGGCAGCTATTGGATTTCTGTAAGCTGAGCCTTTTAAACCTTCGATGTATTTTGAGTTTTCAGATGAAAACATAAGCCCTTCTAAAGAGCAAAATAGCATAGATTTTGTAAGAGCGTGTGAAATGATAACAAAGCAAGCGGCAACTAGCCCCTCATATGTTGCAAGGCCAATGCCTGCGTAGATGTATCCCATTTGTCCAACAGATGAATAGGCAAGCATTCTTTTAACATTTTTTTCTCTTAAAGCATCAATACTTCCTATAATAATTCCTAAAGTTGCAAATAGTAATAACACATCTCCAACATTTAAAGCCTTTATAACATTAAGACCAAACACATCGTAGAAAAATTTAATTAATAAAATAACATAGCCTTTAACAACAAGCCCAGAGGAAATAGCATTCGACATATTCATAGCATTATTATAAGCATGACTCATCCAAGTGTGGAATGGGAATAAGGCCGATTTAATAGCGATAGCAACAGCTAAAAGTCCACCGATTATAGTTATAGGAAGAGTATAAGAGCCAGAAGCTATTAAATTTTGAAGACTTTCGCCAACGTTTGGCATTAATAGATGTCCTGTTAAATCATATAGTAAAATAATTGCAACTAGGTATAAACCAGAGCCTAGTAAACTCATAAGTAGATATTTTATTGTTGCACCTATAGTTTTTCCGTTTTCTTTTGCCATAATAAGCCCGCAAGCACAAAGAGTGTTTATTTCAATAAAAACATAGGCTGTGAATAAATCGTTTGTGTAGGTTAATGCATATAAGCTTGAAAGCATTAAATTCATCATTAAATAAGCAAGATTAATCTTTTTTTCTTTAACATTAAAAAACATTCTATCTTTTTGCCCAATTATAACTAATAGCATAACAACACTTAAAACAACACCCATTAAAACTTCAAATGGTCCAAAGCGAATTTCATTCCCCCATGGTGCAGGGAAATGTCCCATTAAATAGGTTACTTCTTGTGGGAATTCATACATATAAAAAAGCAAAATAATGCTCATTATACTGCACAATGATGTTATAAACACATTAAGATAAAAGGCTGGCTTTGCCTTTAATACACTGCTGATTATTCCTCCAACCATCGTTAAAAGAATACAAAAGAATGGAAAATTAAAAACAAATGGCATTAGCTTGCCTCCTTGCCCACTTTAGTTATAATTTCATCTAAATCTAAAGTGCGATATTCTTTGTATAGTTTTGTTATTAATGAAAGAGAAACAGCAGTTATCGAAACGGAAACAACAATACCCGTTAAAACAAGGCCGGATGGAATAGGATTAATATAAACGCTAGCATCGGTTATACCATCAACAACTATTGGTGCAATGCGTGATTCAATATAGCCTTTAGCTGCTAAAAATAAGTAAACAGCGCCATCCATTATATTAAGCCCGATAACTTTTTTTATTAAGTTCTTTTGAAGAAAAAGATTTGTAAATCCAATTCCAAATAAAATCATAGCAACAGTTTCGTAGTAGTTGCTTAATAGATTTGGTCCTATCATTTTTAAACCTCCCCTTTTGTAAATAAAGAATAAAAGCTGTAAATTGTGCAAGTGACAATTAATCCTACACAAATATTAAGTGGCAAGATTAATCCTGCTGAAATGATATCTCCAGCCTCGCCTAAAGGAAAGCCAGTTGGGATATGGTTTGCGCCAGTGAAAAATGAGTATCCTTTTGCAACAGCATAAAATGCCAAAGAATAAAATGTGATACTTTTAATTAGTTTTTCAGTTACAACTTTTCTTATAGTTTTAAAGCCATAAGCTGATGAGTATAAAATAAGGCTAGCACCCATTAAAGCACCACCAGAAAAGCCACCACCAGGAGAGATATGACCGTTTAAAACAAGATATATACCAAAAACTAAAACAAATGGTATAACAAATTTTGCAACATTTTTAACGATTGGATCTCTTGGGATAACTTTATAGTTTTCGTTTAGCATTTCGCCAGACGCTTTTTTCTTTTTATCACTTCCCATTAAAAACATAACGCAAGCAGAGGCAGTGAACAAAACAGCACTTTCTCCAAAGGTGTCAAAGGCACGATAATCTAATATCATACCTGAAACTATATTAACAGCCCCTGTTTCTTCAAGACCTTTTTCTATATATCTTTGGGATACTTCATTGTTAACAGGGTTATCTGCACTTCCAAATTCCGGCAGGAAGGAAACAGTTATTAATAAAACTAAGATTACTAGCGCGCAAATAAGCCCAGATGCAACTTTATATATAGCATCAAAAAATGCAGGGGCTTTTGTATCGTGCCAAATTTTATATCTCTCTTCTATGGTTTCTTCATGATGAGTTGAAACACGTCTTGGTGTTTTTGGCTTTCTTTTAGTTGTGATTGTTATATCGCCATTTGCAAAATTTTCAAAAAAGGTGAAAATATTATTCTTCTTCATCTTCTATTTCCTCGCCTTCTTCTTTTAATTTATTAACATTTTGCAGGGTTACAAAAAATAAAGTAGAAGTTACGCCAGCTCCAACAGCAGCCTCGGTTATAGCTAAATCAGGTGAACGTAATAGTAGCCATAAAACAGTTACTACAACGGAATAAGACATAAATATTACAACACTAGAAAGCAAACTCCTTGTTAAAGAAACAGCGATAGCGCATATTAATAAAAAAGTTAAGAGTATGGTTTCAAATAAGATCATTATCAACTACCTCGCATTTCTCTGATATTTTTTCATCTGAAATAATTTCAGTTTTTGCTAAAAAATGAGATGCAACTGGATTTGCAAACCATAAAAAGGCGATAACTAATATTAGTTTTAAGCCTAAAACAGAAAAGCCAGTGTAGGTGATAATTGAGGAGATGATAAATAATGCTCCTAATGTGTCTGAAATTGAAGCAACCTGCATTCTATTTAAAACAAAGCTATATTTAAAGTTTCCGTATACTGATAAAGTGAAGACGCACAAACCTAAAACCATTAAAATTGCTGAAATAATAAATCTAATCATCATTTTTCTCCTTTTTTAAATTCTCAAAATCATGTTCTTTTTCTTTTTTATGGCTTCTTAAATAAGCTTTAGAAACAATAACCAATGTTACAAAACCAACAATTGCATATATTAAAGCAACATCAACAATATATTGCTCGTTATGCATTGCTGCTAATATACATATCATCATTATAATAATAGTTGAGATACTATTAATGCCTAAAATGGCATCAAAAAAGTTTGGCCCTATGATAGCACGAAATAGATATGGAAATAATAAAAATGATAAATAAATTAAAGCACCGGTAAATAAATAAGTATATAAAGTTTCAACCATTAGATATTATCCTCCATCCTTTTAAGTAATTTTATAAAAATTGAATTTTCAAAATCTTCAGCTAAGGTGTAATCAAGTGCGTGAACACAAAAGATATCGTCTTCAAAATTAACAGTGATAGTCCCTGGGGTTAAAGTGATTGAATTTGCAAGAATAGTTTTCATAAAGTCATTTTTTAGTGGAACTTTAAAAAATACTATCTGTGGCTGAATTTCCTCTTTACTTAAAATGAATT
>CAZVOQ010000055.1:0-9429 GCA_964628475.1 uncultured Oscillospiraceae bacterium
ATGAATTTATACTAAACTTTATTTTAGTTTTTTTAGAAGTTACTTCTGGAATATTAAAAAGCAGTTTTAATAATAATCCTTATTTCATAACTTTTGCATTAAGTATTTTGCCTTTTAGCACAATATCGCAAATATCATTTTTCACTAAAGGAAAAACAGATTTCAAATTCTTAATCCTATCAAAATTTTTGCATACCCCTTTATCTATTTTCATCATAACTTGCCTATTAAATTTATTCCCATACACTAAAGACGTTTATAATAGCAGTAGTATTTATTTTAAATCTAATTGGATATCTGCTGATTTATCACTAATTTTATTTATAATAAGTTTTGTATTTGTTTTATTTTTAGAAGAAAATAAAAGGTTTACTAATTTTAAATAATTTTGTATAATAATATTATCAATTTCAAGGAACGGTATATTATGGCGATTTTTAAAAAAGAAAGAAAATTATTTGGAAATAATATAACTCCCAAATGTGAGTATTGCATTTCAGGGCAAACTTCGAGCGATGGTGAAATGATTTTATGCTCTAAAAAAGGTGTTGTTACTAACGATTTTTCTTGCAAAAAATTTGAATATATTCCTTTTAAAAGAACTCCAAAAAGAAGAATGCCAATGCAAAGCTTCTCTCAAGAAGATTTTAAATTATAAAAAAACAGCTAAGATATAATCTTAGCTGTTTTTTTATCTTGTTGGAACTACTTCTAGCCAATATCCATCTGGATCTTCTATAAAATAAATTCCCATATCTTTATTTTCAAAGCAGATACAACCCATTTCAGTATGCAATTTATATGCTGCATCAAAATCATCAACTCTAAAAGCTAAATGAATTTCATTTTCACCTAAGTCATAACTTTGTGGATGATCAAAAAGCTGCGTTAATTCTAAAAGATGTTCTGTTTGCCCATCTCCAAGATAAACAATTGTAAACCCTTCTCTTTCAATTCTTCTAGTTTCTTCTAAATTCAATGCTTTTTTATAAAACTCAAGGCTTTCACCAACGTTTTTAACATTAAAATTTGTATGCGCTATTTTAAATTTCATAATACTATACTCCTTAATCAATGAATATCTTTTGTTTTTTTAATTATATCATATGAAAATATCTAAGTAAATAACCTTTTATTTGTTCAGAATTTAACAATATCAATTTTTTTATAAATTTTATATGGATTTTTGTTGATTTTTCTGCGAAAATAATATATTATAATATCTAGGTAAAATTTTATTAAACAATATATTAACGAGGAATTAAGTATGACCAACACCTACAAAAAATCTTATCGACAAGAAATAATAGATAATGTTAGTTTAGCCATTTTTAATTGTGGTCTTCAAAGCTGTTTACCCGAGCACACTTGGGGGCCTGGTATCCGCGATCATTATCTAATTCATTTAGTAGTTTCTGGAAAAGGAAGCTATACTGTTGATGGATATACTTACCATTTAAAAGCTGGCGATATGTTTATTATAAAGCCATCTCAATTAGTTACTTATTGCGCCAACAAAGATGATCCGTGGGAATATTTTTGGGTTGGCTACAATGGAACTTATGCTCAAAAAGTTACAACAAACTTACCATTTACCGAAAACAATTTAGCCTTTTCCCCAACAAATTTTAACGAATGCAAAAACTTAATTTATCAAATTTATTCAAACAGTGGTAATACTATAACTAATACGACTGCTATGATTGGTTATTTATATTTACTGTTTTCAGAACTTTCAAAAGAAGTAAAAATAATTGAAGCAAACAATCCAGACATTCAATCAAGCTATGTTATCGATGCTATTAAGTATATCCAATTCAATTATTCTTCAGATATAAACGTTAATGATATTGCAGCTGCTGTAGGAATTAGTCGTAGCCATTTATACAGAGTTTTTATATCAAGTTTAAACCAATCTCCAATAGATTATTTAACTGAATATCGAATAAATGAAGCATGCTCTTTATTAAAAAACACTCATTTATCTATTTCTGAAATTGCTATTTCAGTAGGATTTTTCGACCAATTTTATTTTTCAAGAGTATTTAAAAAAATCATGCAAACTCCTCCTAGCAAATATGTTCAAACATTACAATAATTAGGTGACTCATGAAAAAACTTTACTTTTTAATATTATCATTAATATTAACTTTCACATTTACATCTTGCAAAGAGCAAGAAGATGTATCTTATAATTTAGCGTTTATTAACTCTAATGACAGTGCGATTGCGCAATATGCAAACACTCTTGAAAACTATATCACAATAGATTTATATTTAATGCAAACCTCCCCTTTTGAGTATTTATCTAATACAGAAGATTTATCTTCTATTGAAAATATTATTATATTCGATGAAACTATTAATGATATTTTAGCTACTGATATTTTAGAACTTATTAAGCCATATGATATTCCTGTATCTTTTGCTTTTGCAAATATCAATGAAGAAACTTTAAATTCATATGATAAGGCTTATAATTTTGAAATAGACTACACTTATATGGGCGAAGTTTTAGCTGAAATTGCAGATAATTTATGGACAAATATCGGCGTTGATAGCAACTCAAGTAAACTATTAGAATTTTCTAGCGTAGGATATAATAATCAAAATGAAAATGAAAAAACATTATATTCTTCTTTTGTTAGAAATATTGAATTATTAGGTATACCATATTCAATAATCGATGAGCAATATGTTACTGTTTCTAGTGATGCAACAACTATTTTAGCTGAAGCTACTAAAAGCGAAGTAATTCTTATTTTAGATAATAATTTATTAAACTATGTAACGCCTAATTACACTAATTCTGCTCCTCTTATTTCTTGGAATTTTTCAACAGTAAATCCTTATAGTGAAAATGCAAATATTTTATTTGTTGATTACACTAATATCTTTACTACTAGCGAAAAAATATTTGAAAATATAGAAAATGCCTCTTATCCTTTTGAAGATATTAGTCTTTATATTAAAGGAAAAACAATTTATTTAAGCCCTAAAATTTAAAGGAAAATTATGATTAAAAAAAATGATATTATTATAGCAGAAATAATTGATATTTCTAGCGACGGAAACGGTGTTGCAAGACATGATAATCTTGCAATATTTGTTCCAAAAACAGCTGTTGGAGATTTATGTAAAATAAGAATTGCAAAAGTATTATCTAGCTATGCTTTTGGGATTTTAGAAGAAATTGTAACTCCTTCAAACGATAGAATCCCATCAGAGTGTTCGCTGTTTAAAACATGTGGTGGTTGCGATTTTTTTCATATTAATTATGATGCTGAGAAAAAAGCAAAATTTAATATCGTTTCTTCTGCATTTAAAAGAATTGCAAAATCCGATTGTATAATTAATCAAACTCAATCAGCTAATGAATTTTTAAGATATAGAAACAAAAGCCAATTCCCTGTTTCGATTGATGAAAACGGGAATGCTTATGCTGGATTTTATGCAAAAAGAAGTCATAGAGTTATCCCTTGCGATGATTGCTTACTGCAACCAACTGAAATAAATAATATTATTAATTTTGTTATCAAAAAAATGAATTTATATAAAATTAAGGGTTATAATGAACTTAATTTATCTGGTGATATACGCCATATCTACACTCGCCTTGCAACTAATACAAATGAAATTATGCTTTGCCTTGTTGCAACTAAAAAAGATATAAAAAATTTAGATTTATTAGTTAAGGATGTAGCCGAACATTTTAATAATATTAAAACTATTATTTTAAATGTTAATTCAAAAAACACAAATGTTATACTTGGAGATAAAAGCTATAATTTATATGGCAATGGTTTTATTAGCGATATTCTGTGCGACATAAAACTTGATTTAAGCCCTAAATCCTTTTATCAAGTAAATCATGCTGGTGCACAAAAATTATATAATATATCTAAAGAATCTTTGAATTTAACTAGTGATGATATACTTTTAGATATGTATTGTGGAGCTGGTGGAATTGGCCTTTCTATGGCTAGTAAAGTAAAACAGCTTGTCGGTGTTGAAATAATAGATGTTGCTGTAAAAAATGCTATTCAAAATGCAAAATCAAATAATATTGATAATGCAACATTTATTTGCAGTGATGCCAAAGATGCCGCAAAAGAGTTATTAGAAAAAAACTTTCTTCCAACTGCCGTAGTGCTTGATCCACCCCGTAAAGGCTGTGATAAAGAAACTTTAGATGCTATTATCTCTATGAGCCCTAATAAAATTTCTATGATAAGCTGTAATCCTGCTACTGCTGCAAGAGATGCTTTATATCTAACCGATAATGGCTATAAAATCGAATTTGTAACTCCTTTTGATTTATTTCCAAGAACAAAACACGTTGAGTGTGTTGTTCTAATTTCAAAAAAATAAATTCAAAATCTTTTTATATAAAAAATCTTTATTTTATCAATTTCAGATTAAATAAAGATTTTTTTAATTTAAGCTTGAATTATTGAAAATATATGTATATGATGAGTATAATGATTACTAATAATTATTAATGATCAACTAAAGAGAGGAATGAGTGTTCTATGCAATTAAATATCAATCGATTAAAAGAAATCTATCCTAGATATCAGGAAAATAAATCATATTATGATGAAAGAATCGTAAAGGTTAAAAAAGGCTTTTATGAGCAATTTTCTTATAGTGAAAATATTCGATTTTTTTCAGCACCTGGACGAATTGAAATCGGTGGAAACCATACAGATCATCAACATGGCTGTGTTTTAGCTGCTGCCATTGATCTTGATGTATTAGGTGTTGCTGCAAAATCTAATTCTTCATTAGTTCGTGTTTTTTCAGAAGGTTATGGACTAATAACAGTGGATATATCAGATTTATCAATAGTTGAATCTGAAAAAAACACAGCTCAATCCTTAATTCGTGGTATTTATGCAAAAATAAACTCTATGGGCTATTCCCTATCTGGATTAGATGTTTTCTGTACATCCGATGTATTATCAGGCTCTGGGCTAAGCTCTTCTGCAGCATTTGAAGTTTTTTTAGGCACAGTTATTAATGGAATTTTTTGCAACGAAGAAATCTCTGCTATTGATATTGCTATAATTGGCCAATACGCAGAAAATGTATACTTTGGAAAGCCGAGTGGATTAATGGATCAGATGGCTTCTTCTGTTGGCAATATTGTATCAATTGATTTCAAAGATCCATTAAAGCCTATAATTGAGCAAATTAATTATTCTAGCGATGAAATTAGTCATGCAATTTGCATAATAGATTCAGGGGCAGATCATGCTGATTTAACAGATGAATATGCTGATGTTACTAATGAAATGAAAGCTGTTGCTAATTTTTTTAAAAAAGATGTTCTTCGTGATGTAACTATTGAGCAATTAATTTCATCGTCTTTAGAAATATCAAAAAAACTTGGTGATAGAGCTTTTTTAAGAGCATTCCACTTTTTTAATGATAATCAAAAAGCAATAGACGAAGCTGCTGCTTTAAAAAATAAAGACTATCAAAAATTTTTTAAACTTGTTACTGCTTCTGGACATTCTTCTTGTATGCATCTACAAAACATCTATACTTCAAACGATATAACCCATCAAAAAGTTAATTTAGTCCTTGCACTTTGCGAATACTTTTTACAAGGAAAAGGAGCTTATCGCATGCAAGGTGGTGGCTTTGCTGGAACAATTGAAGTATTTGTTCCCTTTGAAATGCTAAATGATTTTAAAAATAATATTGAAAGTATTCTAGGTAAAGATACCTGCTATGTTTTATCAATTCGTAATGTTGGCGGAGTTGAGATTAAATAAAAAATATGCTTTACAAGCATATTTTTTATTTTTTTTTTGCAAAAATTATTTCAGCTTATTACTCAATATTTTCAAATCAAATATTTTTGATTTATATATTGACTTTACTTAAATAATATTGTATTATATTTATATCAAGAATTTTTGATTTGAAATAAACACTATTATAATAAGGAACGAACTACCAATATGAAAAATAAGAAAATTTTAAAAATAATTGTACCACTTGTAATGCTTAGTTTTATTGTTTTAATTTGGATTTCATCAAATTCAAATGATGAAATTGACACTTCTGATTTCGCCCTACATGCGACTAGCATAGATTTAGAAACACTAACATCTTATGGAATGCCAATTATAATTGATTTTGGTGCAGATGAATGTGTTCCTTGCAAAGAAATGGCTCCTGTTTTAGTAAAAGTTAATGAAGATATGCAAAATAAGGCTATAATTAAATTTGTTGATGTTTGGAAAAATCCAGAAGCTGCTAGTGGATTCCCTGTTCAAGTTATTCCTACTCAAATTTTTATCAATTTTGATGGCACTCCTTATATCCCCTCAGAAGATTTAGGGATTGAATTTTTATCTTATGTAGATGTGGATACTCAGGAGCCTATATTTACAGCTCATCAAGGTGGATTAACTGAAGAAGAAATGTTATTAATTGTTAATGACATGCTAGCAATTCAAGATAAAGGGTGATTAAATGGATTCATTATTAGAATATATTTCAAATATAATATTAAATAGTGTTTGGCTAGCTCCTATATTAGCTTTTTTAGCTGGTATATTAACTTCATTCACACCCTGCTCAATATCTAGTGTTCCTTTAATAATAAGTTATGTATCTGGAACTAGTAAAGATGATACAAAAAAGGCATTTTTATTATCTTTGATTTTCGCTGTTGGCTCTGCTATAACTTTTACCTCTTTAGGAATAATCGCTACTTTAGCTGGCACATTAATAGGTAATTCATCTAGTATATGGTATATATTTTTAGGTATTTTAATGCTTTTAATGGCTCTTCAAACATGGGAGTTATACGAGATTATTCCATCAAGTTATCTACTATCTAAAAACACAAAAAAAGGATATCTCGGTGCTTTAATAGCAGGAATTTTAGCAGGAGTTTTTTCTTCTCCTTGCTCTACCCCAGTTTTAATAACCCTTTTAGCCGTAGTTGCAAAACAAGGCAACTTATTTTATGGCGTTTTACTACTACTTTTATATTCAATCGGACATGGAATACTCGCTGTAATCTGTGGCACATCAATTGGATTTGTTAATAAATTAAAAAGTGATGAAAAATACAATACTATAAGCAAAATACTAAAATTTGTTATAGGTTTTATTATGTCACTAATAGGATTTTATATGTTTTATTTAGCATTTTAATTAAAGAAATGGAGATTTTTTATGAGAATTATTGTTATAGGTGCAGTTGCCGCTGGAACTTCAGCAGCTGCAAAAGCTAGAAGAAATAGTGAAGAGGCTGAGATTGTTATCTATGAAAAAGATACGTTTATTTCTTACTCAGGTTGTGGAATGCCTTATTTTATTGGAGGTGAAATAGATAATGTTTCATCATTAACTCCACGTGATCCTGCCTTCTTTAAAAAGAAATATAATATTGATGTAAATACTGGGTTTGAAGTTTTATCTATTGATAGTAAAAATCAATCTATTCAGATTAAAAATCTTTCTAATAACGAAGTGTTTACCGATAATTATGATAAATTGATTATAGCTACAGGTGCAACGCCTTTTAAACCTAATATAACAGGCATTAACAGCGACAACGTATTCTTTTTAAGAAATATTAAAGATGCTATAAAAATCAAAGATTTCATAGCTTTAAATTCTCCTAAAAGCGCTGTTATAGCTGGAACTGGTTTTATAGGATTTGAAGTTTTAGAAAATTTAATTCATTTAGGAATAGATGTAACTATTATTGAACTTGCCTCTAAAATCACACCAAATTTAGATGAAGATATGGCAAAATTTTTAGAAAAAGAACTAACATCGCGTGGTATTAATATCAAAACAAACTGCTCTATCACCGATTTATCAAATAAAAAAGCTACTCTATCAGATGGCAGTATTTTAGATTGTGATATTGCAATTTTATCAACTGGCGTTCGCCCAGAAACTTCTCTTGCTACTTTAGCTGGTGTTGAAATTGGAATTACTAAAGCGATAAAAGTTAATAATAAAATGCAAACAAACATTGAAAACATCTATGCTTGTGGAGATTGTATTCAAACATACTCAAGCATTACAAATAAGCCTGTTTACCGTCCTTTAGGAAGCACTGCTAATAAAACAGGGCGTATCGCTGGTGACACTTGTTCTGGTGGTAATTTAGAGTATAAAGGCAATTTAGGAACTGGTATTTTTAAATTATTCGACTTATCAGTTGCAACAACTGGCTTAAGTGAAAAAGAAGCCTTAGAAAATGGATATGATATTGAAATTTGCCATAATATAAAGCCTAATAAGCCTGAATATATGGGTGGTAAAGAAATGGTTATCAAAGCTATCGCTGATAAGAAAACATCTCGCTTACTTGGTGTTCAAATTATAGGCTATGAAGGAGTTGATAAAAGAGTTGATGTATTTGCAACTTTAATAACCTATAAAGCAAGCGTAGATGAGTTATTCCATTTAGATTTAGCATATGCACCACCATTTTCAACTACTAAGGATCCTGTTCATTACACTGGCATGATTTTAGATAACTCAATTAATAATAATAGAGCTTTAATCACTAGCAATGATTTAAAAAATCTAACTGAAGAAGTTCAAATTATTGACGCTAGAAGTGCTAGTGACTATGAGAAAAAAGGTTGTGTTGATTCTGCAATTAATATTCCTCAAGCAAATTTACGCAATAATGAGCAACTAAATAAAGATATTTTAACAGTAACATATTGCAACAAGGGTGTCACTGGAAATGCAGCTCAAAATATTTTAATTAACCAAGGATTTAAAAAAGTTGTAAATTTATCTGGCGGTCATAAATTCTATAAAGCTACAAAATAATATATAAAAATGCTTAACAGTTTTCTGTTAAGCATTTTTTTTTAGAAATAAATAACCGACTATTTTATGCCGTGCAAAACAGCTTTATGGTTAGAAAATAAAAAGCATTATTTTTGCGAATATAAAATAATCCTTTTTATTGCTATCTTTAAATTTAGATAATATTCATTTTTATCTATATTCATTTAATCTATTTATATTATTTTAATTTTGATTTATCTGTGCTGAACTTATATTATCACGCTTTGAATATTCTCCTTTTGATATTTTTAGCGGGCATTAAACCTTAGATCTTTGCTATTTACTAAAAATCTTTTTAACACCAACGACATAGTCGATTATTTATATAAAAAAACAAACCCACCAGTTGGTGGGTTTTAAATTTACTTTTCTAATCCTAATTCATTTATTCCTTGTTTATAATCGATTTTCACCTTATAAAACTCTGTATATCCACACTCAGTACAGCTTACTGCAATAAATTTTTTATTTTGCTGATTAAAAATCCTTGTAAGCTCTTTACTAATATTTGTAAATTGTTCTTGTTCATAAGTGTCGTTATGACATTTAACACATCTATAATTCATAACTAAAACATTCCTT
>CAZVOQ010000056.1:0-9426 GCA_964628475.1 uncultured Oscillospiraceae bacterium
AATTTTAGTGATAATTATAATCTATAATTATTTTCACTCATTTAATCATCGCAAAACTTTACTAATAATTTACTTTTATATCATTTTGATTTTTACTTATATATAGTATATTTATTATAAATAAAATTATTTAATTTTTAGGAGATTAAAAATGAAACGTCTAATGTTATTATCAATTGATTCGCTATTTTTTGAAGATTTAGAGCTTTTAAAAAGTTTACCTAATTTTTCAAAATTAATCAGTAATGGCAGCATTGTAAATGGCGGAATGCATTGTGCGTATCCAAGTCTTACGTATCCTGCTCACACAGCTATTATAACTGGCACTTACCCTAAAACTAACGGAATATATCAAAACACTAAATTAAATCTTACCAAAAGCCCTGCTAACTGGAACTGGTATTATGAGGATTTAAAAGTTCCCTCTTTATTAGATGTTGCAAAAAAAGCTGGATATAAAACAGCTGCGCTTGCATGGCCAGTATTTGGAGCTTGCCCAAGTGCCGATTATTTAATTGCTGAAATTTGGCCAAAGGATAAAACTGTTGATATTAATATACTGTATAATAAAAGTAATTCAAAAAATATTATGCAAAAAGACGGGATTTTTGATAGACATTTTTATAAAACAAAGCTTATGGATCAACCTTTATATGATGAGTTTTTAACCTGTTGTGCGACAGATATTATTAAAACAGCTACACCTGAAGTTATGATAATCCATTATGTTAATTTAGATAATGCAAGACATCATTATGGCCAAAATGGGATAATGATTAATCGTGCTATAATGGAACTTGATGGATGGATTGGCAGAATTATAGATACAACTATCGATATGGGTATTTTTGAAAATACAAATTTTGTAATAACTGGTGACCATGGTCATTTAGATATAAAACAGCTATTTAATCCTAATATTCTTTTAGAAAAAGAAGGTTTTATATCATTAGATGAAAATAATAATATCATTGATTACACAGCTTTTTGCCATTCAGCTTCTTTATCTACTCAAGTTGTTATGAAAAATCCAAATGATTTAAAAGAAAAAGATCGATTACATAATTTACTAATGGATATAAAAAACACAAAAGAATATGGTGTTGAAGCAGTTTTTGATAAAAAATATTGCTTAGAACATTTTAATCTAAGTGGTGATTTTGAGTTTATATTAGAAGGTGTTGGTTCAACTGTTTTTGGCGAAAATACAACTGGCGATATAATAATTTTATCTAATAGTGAGAACTATGCATACTCAAAAGCATCACACGGACATCTACCTTATAAAGGTCCACAACCAATTTTTGTAGGATTTGGGCCTGATTTTAAAGAAAACTATATAACTAATGAACGTTACAATCTTGTTGATGAAGCATCAACTTTTGCAAAAATATTAAACTTAGAATTAAAGCAAGCTGAAGGAATTGTAATTGAAGAAATTTTAAAATAATATAAGTGAATTTTATTAAAAAATATGCAGACTGTAAAGGTCTGCATATTTTTTTAAATTACTTCATTTCTATAATAATCAGTTACATCACTTCCGATTTTCTCATACAAATTTTTAACTGTAATCTCTTTATTTAAAACGGCTTTTAATTCACTATCAGTTGCACCAACAAATTGCACAAACTCTACTTTTCCATTTTCAGTATCTAATGGATTTGCATCTGTGTCTGGAATAGTGAAAAATCCTGTGATATTAGAAACTTGATTTGCATCCATTCCATTTGTTTGCCCTGTATAAATATATTGATAAGGCAAAAATAAACTACCATTTGTAAATGTCATTCTTGCAAGAGTTTGAAAAATACCACAAATTGAGCGAATCTCATCATCATCGTTTAATCTTTTATCTTTTTTAAGTTTTAGAGTGAATTCCATTCCGTATCCACTCCACTCTAAATTTTCGCTTTCTTTCTCATATAATTCCGTTAAGCCATATGAAACAAAATGCCAATACTCCCCTGCATCATATATGCTAATCCCCCTTAGTGGATCATTTCCACCAAGTTCCCATGAAATAAGAGCACCCATATGCAAAGGTTCTGTTTGATTTGGATAAATTCTATCAAATTCGTTTGATATTGCATCCCAACCTGACGCTTTTAGCCCTTTATTTTCCATAATAATATTCTCCTAATTTTTATTATCTTTGTTAAATTTTTTATATGCATTATCTATATATTTTTTCATTTCAAAATAATATGTTTCATTATAAGGAACAAATAAATAATCCTCATCTTTATGTTCTGCTTTTCTTCCTTTAAAATATTCAAGAGCGTAACTATCAACATCTTTTGGATATCTGTTTTCTCCATAATAATCAGCTGTAAAGCTTGCACCCTTGTCACTGAATAAATATATTAATAATCTTCCATTAAATTCTTCATGTAAAAAAATTCTTAAATCTAAATTTTTATCATTACTTCGAATCATTTTTACTACATCACTAAATTCTTTATTGAATTCATCACACATCAAATCATTTTCTATAGCCCATCTTAAATAGATAGCTAAATGATTTAGTGCTACAATATAATCCACTTCAAGTTCTTTTTCGTATATAGACTCTATATGTGATTGTGCTGCATCAATTATTCCGCCATAAACCTCTTCAAAATCAACAGCAGTTTGCCTATTTATATCAACTAAATGAATGTCTTCTTTTATATCTTCTATTCTCGAGAGTAACGCTTCCCCACCATTATCAACTTTATACGACATTTCTTCTTCATATAATGGGATAATTGAATAAAAATTAACTAGTTCGCCATTTGGCAATATGCATTCTTCATCAATTATTGTATCTGGTGAATCTAAAATAAAGCCCGCAAGTTCAGTGTTTTCAGCGAGTGGTTCACCTGATGGAATTGTATGCAAATACCCAAGCCATGTTTTATGTTCTATTGGTAGTCTTGCTAAAATTTTCAGCCAACGCATTGGCCAATAAAATTTTTCATCATCACTATTAATATTCCAATCTTTTGGAAGATATATACATAATTCTGCCCTTGCTAAATTTGAAATTTCTTCTGGCACATCCATTTTATAAGCGCCCATTCCCATCGTAACAAGTGTGTAAAAATCTCTCTGCTTAGTTGGCTTAATTACACAAATATCAACGTGAATATCCGGAGAAATAATTTCATGTAAAACACTATCAAACTCACCATATGCTTTTGCAATATGATTTTCTAAAGCTAAGATTTCTTCTTCATTATACATCACTAAATCAAATTTTTCACCCATATTCATACACCTGTATCTTTCTATTTTTAATATAATTATATTAGCATAAATGCGCATATTAGTATATAGAATATCAGTTTATTTTACATATTTTACACTTCTTTTATTTACATAATAAAAATTCAAACTATTGAATGTATATAAGATATAGTATATAATATATTCTATAAAGGATGGTTATTATGAAAAAGAAAATTATTTTACTTATTATTATTGTATTTTCAACAATTTTAGTTAGTTGTTCGAAAAATGCAAGTGATGAAAGCAACACGCCCGATTTAGAAACTGAGCAAAGCCAATTAAATAATGAAGAATTATTTAATAAAATTATGTCTGAAGCTTCAAATCCTACTTCCGCACATTTAAAAATGTATACTGAAAGTGAATTAATATTAGCTGATAGCACTACTATTACTAATGAAGAACATGAGATTAAATATGATATGAGAGATGAAGATAATATTAAATATTATAGTTTAACAAATTCACAATCACTTTTAGACGCAGGTATTGATAATATAGAGCTATATTATTTAGATGGTTATTCTTATACAAATTATGGCGATACAAAATTAAAATCAAAAATTACTAAAGATGAACTTTTTCCAGAAATCGATTACTCTACAGCTACTTTCACAGCAGAAGAATTAATAGATTTTTCATATGAAGAAAAAGAAAGCCATACTGTTTTCACATATTCTATAAATGAAGATAATTTACAAGAAAATATTGAAGAACTAAAGCAAATACACGGAACTGCAGATGGAATAGAATTTGTAACAGCTAAAGGTGAAACTGTAATTTCTAAAGATGGACAAATATTAAAAAGCGATATCACCATTGAAATCAAAGTAGATACCCCTGCCCTTTCTGGCACTATTATAACAAACACGTATACTGAATATTATAGTATTAATGAAGATATAGAAATTAAACTCCCAGAAGACTTTGAAAGCTATATAGAGTATTAAGCATTATTTTTAATTAAGCTGTATATTAAAATAACACTAAGCACAAAATTATTGTGCTTAGTGTTATTTTTTATAGTTTATACAAAAATCAAATTTATTTTATTATACATTTAAAATCTGGTTTTTGCATAATTTCAATATCTTTATTTTTTTGTGCATATTCAATTGCAAGTTCCTGTATATCTGCACCTAGTAATTTTATAATTTCACAATCTCTGTAAAATTCATATCCACCACCACCACTAGCACGATAATTATTTATTGCTAATGTATAATATTTTTCCATATCAAGTGGCATAGAATCAATTTCAAGGCGCACAACTCTATCGCCAATTTGGTTTCTTAAATCAAAAGTGTACTCAATACCGGCAAAAAAATCGTAATTAAAATGTTGTATTTTTAATTTAATAAATTCATCAGAAATTTTCACTTCGCCATTTTTTATCTCAAAATATTCGGCTGTTTTTTCAAGTGCTTTTTTTATTGTATTTCCTTTAACCTTTATTACGTAAATATCATTTGGAAAAGGAAAAGTAGCCATTATATTTCTTATTGTAAGCTCTTTTGGTAGCGACATTATTTCATTGCCAAGGCTAGTACAACTAATTTGTGCATTAGTATAGTGCATCATAATTTGATTTGCAAAATCGGCAATTCGAGAGCCATTTAATGCAATATCAAGCTTTTGCAATGGAGGCACCTGCTCATTTAAAGTACAAACAGGTAAATCAAGATAATTTTGCACTTCTTTTTCTATATGATATAAACTATCATACATATCTTTATCGTATTGATTTGTTGGTAATTGATTATAACCACTACAGCTTACAAATTTATTATTATCATCAAATTTAACATCAATTTCACCATACATAGTTGCATTAAACATAAGCTGCATTGTATGAGTTCCATTTATGTTTGTAAGAGGTATATTCATGTGTTGATGACCAGTTAAAAGCAAATCAAAATTAAGTTCTTTACAAATTTTTAAACCTTGATTTTCAATTCCTGATTCTGTGTTATACTCTAAACTATCTAAAGCTTCTTCAAAGCCTCCATGATATATGCAAATTGTAAAATCACATAGTTTTTTAATTTCATCAAGTGCATTTTTTGCTGAAATAAAAGCATCACTAATTTCAAAGTTTTTTAAATTTTCTTCACTTTCCCACACATTCACATAATTTGTTACCACACCAACAATGCCTACTGTTAAGCCATTTTCCATTTTTTTAATACAGTAATTATCAATATTTAACCCTTTTGTTTTGTCTTTTATATTTGCACCTAAGCAAATAGCGTTTAAGTTTTCAAAATAGTTTTTAAATTCATCATATCCGTAGTTAAAATCATGATTTCCTGGCACTACAATATCATATAAAGCATTATTTAAAATATCAGCTATTGGTTTAGTTTTAAATTCATTTTGCCTACAATATTTTAAAAAAGCTGAACCTTGTATGGTATCGCCTGCATCAATAATTAATGTGTTAGAATCCTTTTTAAAATTATTAACAACCGATAATAAGCCCATATTTTTTTCTTCGGCGGTTAAATAATCTGTTTTAAACACATATCCATGAGTGTCTGTCGTATAATATATCTTTAATTTTTTACTCAATTTTTTTAACCCCTTGCAAGTTTTTTTCTAAGCTTAGTAGAAAAATATTCAACAATTAATACTAATATTACAAGGCCTATTAGAATACTACTCGCCTCACTCCAACGATATGAGTTCATTGCAAAAATAAGCGGTGCGCCAACACCACCAGCGCCTACAAGCCCTAGTACAGTTGCATCACGAACATTCATATCAAAACGATAAATGATAGCAGATAAAAAATCTGGCATCAACTGTGGTAAAATACCATAGCGTATTTTTTGGAATAAATTACAACCCGATGCATCAAGTGACTCTAAAATTTTATTATCTAAATCTTCAATAGATTCAATGTATAATTTGCAAACCATTCCAATAGAAGAAAATGACATTGTAAGCAAACCAGCATACGCCCCAGGACCTGCCACACGCACAAAAATTATACCATATATAAACACAGGTACTGTACGTATCATCATAATAATCGTTCTAAAAATAATTGCAACATAACTTGGCACAATATTAGATGCACTTAAAAAAGATAATGGTATAGCAATAATAGCCCCTACTAAAGTACCCAAAAATGCAATAGCTATTGTTTCAATTAATAAATAAGGTACTCCCTGCACCGTTAAGTCAAATAAAAATTCTAAATCAGGATTAACAAGGCCTCTTATAATTCCCTGTACAATCACACCACCATCGCTTGAAAAATTAGAAAAATCAAGCGCAGTTGCTGACCAAGCCATAATAATAAATACTATTATAAATATGACAAGTTGATTTTTAATTAAATTTGGCTTTTTTTCGTATTGATTTAATATACTTTCTTTCAAAATAATAACCTCACTATGTCAATTTTTTTCTTATATAATGGCTAACACTTTCAATTATCGCAACTGAAACAAATAGTACAATTAGTATCATCCCAACACTACCGTACTCTTTCCAGTCGATTTTCTCGTTAATAATTAAGCCCAAACCGCCTGCTCCAACAAAACCTAATATAGACGCATAACGCACATTTCCCTCAAAGTTAAACAAGCAATTTGCAATATAAGTAGGTAAAATTTGTGGTACAATTGCTCCTATAAACGCCTGTGTTTTGCTTGCGCCCATTGCTTCCATTGCCTCAAAAGCACCCATATCGGCAGTTTCAATTTGTTCATACAATAATTTACCTATATAGGAAAAGGTAAATACAGTGATGGCAGTTGTTCCTGCTAGTGTGCCAAGCCCTAATACAAAAGTTGCAATTAAAGCAATAACTAGTGTAGGTATCGTACGCACAATGCTTAATAGTAAACGTGCAGATGTTAATATAATCGGATTTTTTACTATATTATTTGAAGATATTACAGCTATAGGAATTGCTAAAAGTGCACCAAGTGTGCTGCCAAATAGCGACATTTTAATTGTATCTAAAAGTGGCTCTAATATTTGCGGCAAATAATCAACTGTAGGTGGTATCATTCTTGCAAAATATTTAAAAAATTCATCTCCACGTTCAAACAAAATAACAAGATCAAATTCTGTAATAATAACTGAGAAGTAAATTGTAATAATTAAAAATATAACTACTATCGGCATTACACTACGAGGTTGTTTTACTGTTTTTCCATTTTCTAATTTGATAATTTTAGGATTCAAAAATTTTGGCATTTTAAATATCTCCCTCTAAAGTATCAATTTTTTCATTATCATAAATTGTGTTTAAAATTTCTTTTGTTACATCAGAGCTATTTCCGTCGAATACAATTTGCCCTGCTTTAATACCAATAACTCTTTTAGCATATTTTAGTGCTAAATCCACGTGATGGATATTAATTATTACAGTTATACCCATTTCTTCATTAATTTGCTTAAAATCATCCATAACTTGATTTGCTGTTACAGGATCAAGTGCGGCAACAGGCTCATCTGCTAAAATTATATTTGGTTTTTGGGCAAGAGTGCGTGCAAGTGCAACACGTTGCTGTTGTCCACCGGATAATTGGTCAACTCTTGTGTATGCTTTTTCAAGAATTCCCACTTTATCTAAGCAAGATAAAGCTAATAATGTATCTTCTTGACTAAAAATACCTAGCATATTTCTCCACATAGGAAGTTCTGGAACTCTTGAATTCAAAACATTTCTTATAACACTTGTACGTGTTACAAGGTTAAATGATTGAAATATCATTCCAATATTGCGCCTAAAAGTACGCAAAGCCTTACCTTTTAAGCTTACAACTTCAGTTCCGTCAACACTTAATTTCCCATCTGTAATATCATGCATACGGTTTATTGTACGAATTAAAGTACTTTTGCCTGCACCTGAAAGACCTATAATTGCAACAAATTCTCCTTGTTCAACTTCTAGCGATACGTTATCTAAGCCTTTAACGCCATTCGGATAAATTTTGCTTACATTTTCAAATTTAATCATTTTTTACCTCTTTATTTGTATTACAATTTTTTGCTTATTAAATATTTCAAAAACTAATTAAAGTATTTAATAAACAAAAAAGCTTTTAGCTTTGTATTGCTAAAAACTTTTTTGCATAACATTTTATTGTTTAATTTTTAGCCAGCAGCATTTAAAGATCTAATAAGCTCTTGCGCTGCACGCTCTGAGTCGTAATCTTCTGAATTTGCTAGTTGATAACCAGCGTGGTTGTAAATTGAGATAACTTCTTTGCCTGCATCTGTATTACCAATATTGATAAATGCTTGAGCTACTGCATCTGCAAGTGCGCTATCCATTTGTTTTGAAACACTAATTGTATCGTTATAGATTGCTGGTGTTACACCAATAACATCTGTTTCTGCCCATATATCATCTGTACGACCAAATTCTGATGTCCATTTTTCTTCGTTATCACGGCGAGCATCAGCATATGTTAGCATAACATCAGATTGACCTGCTGCAAGACGAGCGAATGCACTTCCGTATGAATCTGCTAAAACAGCATTCTCAAGGTCTGTTATGCCCATTTGGTAGTTTTCTTGTAACCATAGTGATGGGTAAATATAACCAGCTGGTGATGTTGTGCTCATTACACTCCATGTAGCAGAGTTAAGGTCTTCCCATGTTAATTCTTCACCTGCGTTAACTTTTGCTGCAAGTTCTTGTCCTTTTTCTGAAGGACCTGCAATTATTAATGCACGGTAAGAAACAGCCATATTTTCGCTATCTGTTGTTGGCTCATTTTCATTCCATACTTTTGCACTATCATCATCAATGCTTAGTCCTAATCTTGTTGCTGTTAGGATAACTTCCGCGCCTTCATCGTATAATACATATGTACCACCTGGTATTAGACCAATGTCAATTGTGCCAGCATCTAAACCTTCGCCAACAACTTCGTAGTCTGTGCCAACTGTAATTTCTACTTCACCAACTTCATAGCCTAAAGCTGCAAGTTCTGTTTGTAGCATTTCTTTTAAAGGTTCTGTTGCTGTAACAATTTCTTCTGGATCACGTGATGGAACAAATCCAACTGTTAATTTATCAACAGTTACTGCTCCTGTTGTTTCGCCTGTTGTTTCAGCTGCGTCTTCTGTTGATGTTTCTTGTGAACAACCTACAAAAAGTGATGATGTCATCATTAATGCAAGTGT
>CAZVOQ010000057.1:0-4544 GCA_964628475.1 uncultured Oscillospiraceae bacterium
CGCCCTAACTGGTCCAAAAGTTTTTGTGATATCTTTCATTTCTAAAATATATTCAGACATCTATTTTCCTCCCTTCATTTTGCTCTTTTTTAAAAAAATCGCCAGGCAAGGCGGACTCATCCTTCTTGCCCGACGATTATGGAGTCAAGGTTTTATTATTGAATTTGATCAGCTGTGTAGTATCCTGATTCAATTAATAATTCTTCATAGTTATCTATTGTTCCAACAACTGGCTCACATAGATATGATGGAACAACGCCTGTTCCGTTATCATAAGTTTCTGTGTCGTTTACTGGAGGTTCTGAGCCTTTCATGATAGCATCAACCATTTCAACTGTTTTTTCTGCTAAATCACGAGTATCTTTAAATACTGACATTGATTGTTTTCCATCAACAATGTTTTGAACAGCAACGATATCACAATCTTGACCAGTTAAAACTGGGTATTCGCCTGTGTATGAAGATGCTAAAGCATTTGCAACACCAATAGCAGTTGAGTCATTAGAAGCTAAAACAGCATCTAATTGTGTTCCATCTGCATAGTATGAAGAAAGAATATTTTCAAAACGAGATTGAGCTGCATCTGTTGCCCAGTTAGCTGTTGCTACAGCTGATTGTTCTGTTTGACCTGATGGACAAACTAATGTACCAGCATCTAGGTAAGGTTGAAGAATGCTCATCGCACCACCAAAGAAGAAATTGATATTATTATCGCCTGGATCACCTGTGATAAATTCAATATTATATGTTTTATCACCAGCATTTTTTAAATCTAGTGCTTCTTCGATGTATAAACCTTGTTTAACACCAACGTCATAGTTATCAAATGTTGCATAGTATGAAACAGCATCTGAGTCCATGATTAATCTATCATAAGCAATAACAGGAATTCCTGCTTCTTTAGCTTGTGACATAACTGTTCCTAGAGCCGAGCCATCTATTGATGCAACAACTAAAACTTCTACACCATTTGAAATCATATTTTCAATTTGGCTTACTTGTGTTGCAATATCATTTGCAGCATATTGTAAGTCAACTTCATATCCAGCTTCTACTAGTTGAGCTTCCATATTAGTACCATCTTGATTCCATCTTTGAAGATCTTTTGTAGGCATAGCAACGCCTATAAGGCCTGTGCCCTCTGTTGCTTCCCCTTCTGTTGTTGTCGTTGTAGTTTCTTCTTCTGTTGTTGTTTCAGTTGAAGAACTACATGCAGCAAGGCTTAGAGATAATGCTGCGGCTAAAATTAATGCAATTAGTTTTTTCATTTTCTTTTATCCTTTCGTTATTAAATTTAGGAAATCAACTTAATTCCCCTTAACTTATTTATATCATAAATTAAAAACCATCGGTTAGTCAAGTGTAAGTTACTTAAAATTTAGCAAAATCCCAAATTTTGTACAAAGACTCAATTTATTCATATTTCATTTGTGTATTTTGCCAACACACAATTAAAAGTCAAGTTTTTTTAGTATATATAAACAATAAATTAGCTTTTTTCTTAAAAATAAATAGTAAATATTATTTTTCGTTAATATTTTATTCAATTTTAAAAATATAATATTTTGCTTGATTTTAATTATAACATAATATATAATCAAACTAAGGACAACTAAACATCAACTAAATTAAACTTAATATTTAGTTAAGGAGTAAAAAATGAAACAACTAACAGCTAAAGAATTAGCTAAAAAACTTGGTATGTCTGCTGCTGCTGTATCTCTTGCTATAAATGGCAAAGAAGGTGTTAGCAAAAAAACTAGAGAGATAGTTTTAAAAGCTGCATTAGAAAACGGCATAGAACTACCACAAACAAGCGAAGCAAAAAGCATATCTCAAAATAAAACTATATGCTATCTTGTTATAACAGATAGTTATGTAAAAAGTGGCGAGCATAGTATGTTTGAAAGCTGTGTTTTATACGGCGTTGATACTGCCGCTCATGCTATTGGATATAATACTCTAGTAAAGTATATAGATGTAAAAAACATATTAACTCAAAATGTTATAGACCTTGTCACTAATGTTGACGGGCTTATTATCCTTGCAACTGATGTAAACAGTAAAACTGTGGATGATATGAGAAAGCTTATGAATATCACTAAAGATATACCAAAAGTTATTATAGATACAATGATTTTAGCTGGAGAAGAAGATAGCATCGGAAACGATAATTTTTTAGGTGGAAAACTAGCGGCAAAATCGTTAATCGAATCAGGGTGTAAAACTATTGGATATTTAAAATCTAAAACTAGGCTTTTAAATTTTGATGAGCGTGAAGCCGGGCTAAAAAGCGAGCTTAAAGAGCACAATCTTTCTTTATTTACAACACTAGATATAGGCCTTTCTTCCACTGATGCATACACCGACGTTGAAAATTGGCTTAATGAAAACTCGAATTTACCAGATGCTTTTTTTGCCGATAATGATGTTTTAGCAATCGCAGCACTAAGGGCAATTAAATCAGCCGGATATTCAGTTCCTGATGATATATCTATCATAGGCTTTGATGATATCCCTATTTCAACAATGTGTGAGCCAAGTTTATCAACTATTAAATGCTCAAAAGAAGATCTTGGAATTTCAGCTGTTTATTCACTATACACAAAAATCAATTTAATTCAAAACTTAAACAATCTACACACTACTTCAAAAACTTTTATGATTCCATCTTTTTTAAAACGTGGCACTACTAAATAATTTTTTAGTATAGCTAAGTTTTTATAAATCTTTTTTATAAAAAAGTGTAGGTTTTAATTAAAAATAATAAACTTTAAAACACAAAAACATAGGAATTTAAAATTATTCCTATGTTTTTTTATTTTAACTATATCTATATTTTATAAAAATCAAATAGTAATTTCACCCACTAACAATTATAAAACGCTTATTATACAATAAAATTTATTAAACTAAACTTTAATATTAAAACTTACTTATTTCTTGATTTTCATTGACTAAAACATTATTATAAATTAAACTATTAATATAAATTTTAGAAAAGAGATAAATGCAATGAAATATTTAAAGCAACTCAGTATAATATTCGGCATAACATTTTTTTGCGATATAATTAAAAATATAATTCCTCTTCCAATTCCTTCGAGCATATATGGTATGATTATTTTATTTTTCTTACTACTTCTTAAAATAATTAAGCCTTCTGATATAGAAGATGTTGCAGATTTTTTGATTGCTATAATGGGAATAATGTTTATTCCTGCTGGTGTTGGAGTTATCAACAATTTTGATAATATTATGTTAATGCTTGCTGCAATAATAATTAGCATTATATTTTTAACTATTATAGTTATGGGAGTTACTGCAAAAGTAACTGATTTATTAATTAAAAAGGAGCAAATTAATGACTGAAATCACTTCTTCTATTTTCTTTGGTTCTTTTTTAACTTTGGCTTGCTATACTTTCGCCGGATTAATTAAAGCAAAATTAAAAAAAGATATTTTCAATCCATTAATTATATCTATTGTACTTATAATAGGTATATTATTAATTTTTGACATTGAATATTCGACGTATATGGAATCAGCAAAATATATAAATTATTTTCTAACGCCTACAACTATTTGCCTTGCTTTGCCTTTATATCGTCAATTAGAATTACTAAAAAAGAATTTATTAGCGATTATTATTGGTATTTTTACTGGAGTTGTTGTTAGTGCTGTTTCTATTTATTTATTAGCAATTACACTATCATTAAATCATCAGCAATACATAACATTGCTTCCAAAATCGATAACTAGTGCCATTGGATTGCCTTTAAGCGAGGAATTTGGTGGAATAGGTGAAATAACTGTTGCCATTATTGCTTTAACTGGTATCGCAGGAAATTTTTTTGCTAAATCAACTCTAAGATTATTTAAAATTAAATCTCCTATTGCAAAAGGGGTTGGCATAGGAACTTCAAGCCACGCCCTAGGCACTGTTAAAGCTATGGAAATGGGCGAAATCGAGGGTGCTATGAGCAGCTTATCTATCGCTATAACTGGAATAATAACAGTTTTTGTTATTCAGTTTTTTGCATATCTTATTTGATAGAGTATAGCATATTAATTTTTTATCAAAAATATATGTATTTTACAAAAATAAAGGAATGACTAAAAAAGTCATTCCTTTATTATTTAATATATTAATTTTTATTTAAATGTTCAATATAATTTTCACCAAAAATATGTAGCGCTTTTAAAACTGGAATAAACTCTCTGCCTACTTCACTTAAACTATATTCAACTTTTGGTGGCACTTGATGATATTCTTTTCTTATTATTAAATTTTTTTCTTCTAATTTTTTTAACTGTCTTGAAAGAGTAGTGTGTGTTAATTTTTCTGGTATACTTCTTTGCAGCTCATTAAATCGAAGTTCACCTTCTGATAATAAAAACATTATATACATAGTCCATTTTCCTGATAATAATTTTTGCATTGTTACATAAGGGCATTTTCCAAATAAAGTTGTTTCCATTGTTTTGAGTCCTTTTCTTTAATTTAAATTTCATTAGATATAATCAAGGTTTTTTCATAGTAC
>CAZVOQ010000057.1:4554-9342 GCA_964628475.1 uncultured Oscillospiraceae bacterium
TTTTTATCAGTTTTATTTATTATAATCTATATAAGCAACTTTGTCAATTATTAAAAGGAGATATTTATGGAACTTGGAATTATATCAATATTGCCAATAACTATTTGTTTGGCTTTAATTTTACTCACTAAAAATGCTTTTATTTCAATCTTTTCAGGATTGTTTACAGCATCAATTATTTTGTTTTTTACAAACGGAACTACTTTTACAGTTTTAAACTCAATTATTAACATCGCAACTGATCCATACCAATTTAAAATTATAGGATTTGTTGTTTTAACAGGCGCTCTAGTTGGAGCAATGCAACAATCTGGTGGCATTGATGGCGTTGTTAATCTACTAAAAAAAAGAAAGACGAACTCTTCTTCAAAAGTTACAGGGCAATTATTCACAATGTTAATAGGAATATTAATGTTTATGGATGCAACTAGCTCAATGGCAGTTACTGCTGTTGTTGGAAAACCTATATTTAAAGAATCAAAAATACCAAAAGAAAAACTTGCTTTAATAGTTAATAGTACAGCTGCACCTATTGCTTGGATTATTCCTTTTGGTGGTGCTGGCGCTATGATAGCTGGTGCTTTAAATGGAGCTGGAGTTGATTCTAGCATCAGCTTTGGATATGTGCTAGAGGCAGTTGGTTTTCAATTTTATTCTATAATATTATTAATAATTTTAGCTTTGTCTATAATACTAAAAAAGGAAATCGGACCTGTTAAAGATATGGTTTACATCGATGAGGAACTAGAAGAAATAAAGGTTGAAGATAAAAAGGCAATTAATATGATTTTGCCAATCATCGTTTTAATTATTAGTATATTAGTTATGATTTTATATACAGGCAATGGAAATATTCTTCTTGGAGATGGCGCAACAGCCGTTTTCACTTCTGGATTTTTCACTTTAGTTTTCACTATAATATTTTATCGTATACAAAATCTTGGCGATTTTAACACTATTTTCTCTTGGGTATTCGCTGGTATGAAAAACATGGTTGAAATATGCGTTTTATTATTAATTGCATTTGCTTTTGGCAGCGTCATTCATCAAATTGGAACAGCAAGCTTTTTAGTTCAAGTAACTCAATTTATTCCTAATAGCATCTTGCCTTTAGCAGTTTTTGTTTTATGTTCATTGGTTGCTTTTGCCACTGGCACTAGTTCAGGCACTGTTGCAATTATGATACCGCTTGTTATCCCTGTTATTATATCAACTGGCGGTAGTATCCCACTTGCTGTTGGAGCAGCTGTTTCTGGGGCAGTTTTTGGGGACCAGAACTCTGTTATTTCTGATAGTGTTATTATGACATCTTCGATGACAGGAGTTGAGCCAATAACACATGTTAAAACTCAAATGCCTTACACGCTGTTATCACTTTTTATATCTTCAATTTTATACCTAGTTCTAGGTTTTATTTTATAATGAAGGGATTATTATTATGGAAATTACAAGTATTAAAGAAATTTATGAGAAATTCGATAAAATCGGATGCCTAAGTTTTACAACTATCAACGAAAACAATGAGCCTATTTCAAGAATTGCACATCTTCGTGGCTTTGATGAAGATGGAATTTATTTTCAAACTATGTTTACAAAATCATTTTATAAACATATGATGGATAACAAAAACCTTGCTTTATGCGGGATGTATACACCTAATACAAAAATCGAACACGACGATGAGGGACTTCCTGTTTTTGAAGCTGGATATACAATGAGATTAACAGGAAAAGTTAAAGAAATTTCTATAGATGAAATCAAAGCAAAAAACAACCCTATATTTGATGTCTGTATAAAAGATGTTATTAAATACCCAGCTATGGTTACAATATGTATAACTTCTGGGCATGGCGAAATTTATGACTATGATTTTGAGCTTGCTTCTCGTGAAAATAAAATTGAAAGAATTTATTTCGCTTATAATGGCGCTAAAATCAATTATGCTGGATTAAAAATAGACAAAGATGTCTGTATAGGTTGTGGTATTTGCGAGAAAAAATGCAGCTTTAAGGCTATTAAAAAAGATACTGACAATAAATATGTAATCGATAAATATCGCTGTGATGAATGCGGAGATTGCTATTTAAACTGCCCAGTTAAAGCTATCAATTTAAAATTCTAATAAAAAAAATACATCAGGTTTTAAAATCACCTGATGTATTTTTTTATATTATTAAAAGCTTAAATCTGTTTTACCTCTACCACGATTATAAATTTCTTTAGCACATTCACTTGCATTTTTAATAATCGATTTATAATCTAATTGTAGCTTTCCATCTTTTTTAATAAATTCACCGCTTACTAAAACATCTGTTATATTCCCTTTTGCACTAGCTGAATAAATTATTGCAGCTAAAGGATTATATAAAGGCATACAAGAAACATCATTCAAATCAAAAATATTTAAATCAGCACTATAGCCTTCTTCAACTTTACCACTATTAAAATTCAAATAATTATGACCATTCATTAAATAAGACCATATTTCTTTTAATTTAAAATCCTCTGCCTTATCTTCCCATTTACCTAAAAGAGCTAGTAATCTCATTTGTTCTAAAACATCTAAACTATTACTACTAGCAGCGCCATCTGTTCCGCTAACGATATTAAATTCATCTTTTAAATCAAATAATTCACCCTTACTCATTCCTAGTTTTGTATATGTTTTTGGACTTAAAGAAACGCAAGTTTTTTCATTTAAGTATTGCATATCACTTTTACGCATATGAAGGCCATGTCCAACTATGCAAGGCACGGTAAACCCGCCTACCTCTGATAAAACCTCAAACGGTGTTTGATTGTATTTTTTTAAACTTTGCTCAACTTGTTCTTGTGTTTCACTAACGTGTATATGAATACCACAGCCTAATTCTTTTGCATTATTAACAACACTAACTAAAACTTCTTTTGAGCATAGATAAGGTGAATGCGGACCAAGTCTTGGTGATATATTCTTATTATCTTTAAATTTATGATAAAATTCATTAGCAAGCTTTATCTCATCGTCTGCATTGCCAGAAAATCCAAAAATTGTATAAGCGATATCGGCTTTAATCCCAGTTTCAAGTGCTGCTTTTGCTATTAATTCTCCCTTAAAATAATGATCTGCAAACGCTGTAATTCCATTATTAAGCATCTCACAGCAAGCTAAAAGCGAACCATTGTAAATATCATCATCCTGCATTTTGCTTTCATATGGCCATAATTCTCTATTAAACCAATCGTTTATATTAACATCTTCTGCAATCCCCTTAAAAATATTCATTGGAGAATGAGCATGCATATTAACAAAACTTGGGGCAATAAATCTATTAGAAAAATCAAAGCACTTAGCATCACTATCTTTTATATTATCAGATATTTTTTTTATAACTCCATTACCAATTAAAATATCTTTATTATATTCTATTTCTCCGGTGTGATGAATAATATTTACATTTTTTATAATTTTCATAATCAAAATTCCTTTTTTAAAACTAAATTAATATTATCGATAAGATAATATTAACATAGTTATAAAAATAAAACAAGATTACCAAACCTAATCTTTTAATGATTATTAAGGCAATCTTGATTTAAATTTTAATTTTGATTTTAGAATTTATATAAGTTAGATTTATAGATTAAGGATTAAAATAGTGTTGTTGTTAATTTATGCCTCTGCCATCTACTTATTATATATCTAAAACAATTCAATTACTCAACTTCTTCAGCTTCAGTTTCAGCTTCGATTTCGATTTTTGGTCTTACTGGTTGATTAAATAATCCAAAACATCCCGGTGGTGGCCATCCAAGTTCTTTTTGTATAACTTTGTTAACCACTTTACGAGTTTTTTCAACCATAATTGTTTCGATATTGTTCACTTACTACACCTCCTGTTTAATTATTTTTGATATTATAACGGAGCCTGCTACTAACATAACTCCACTCATCAACAAACCTGCCATGATATCCTTATTTAAAATAATCATTATAATTATTACTAAAGATATTATAATTATCTGGCTTTTCATTTTCATTTTATGTGCGGACATCTCCTTTTTGCTCATATTCATATTCGGATGATTAATCGGAGCAAATCTAAATAAAACAAAAACACTAATTAGATAAATCAAAAAAATATACTCAAACTGCATTTCACTTATAAAAAATGCTAAATATTCAACGCTTATAATTGTTGTCACTGTTGAAATAATAAAGCAAGCTATTTCTGAATTTGCATGATATCCACCTGTTCGTCTTCTTAAAGATAATGTAACAAATAAAAACAAACTAGTTTCGATTACGCTGTTATTTATAATTGCTATACTAAAAGCTATTATCATAAAAACGCTCTTTATAAGCCATGTATGTAGTATATACTCGCATATTTCTCTTTGTTTTTCAGTTACAATATTTTTAATAATAAAATATTGAGTGACTTTTTTTGATATATTTTGTAACATTTTTCTACCTCACAAAAATAAAATACCATTTTTAGACAATTAATTCAATAGTTTTGGAGTGAGTGCAGGATTTAGTGCGTGAGTGCAGGGTTTAATATCAAAAATACATTAAAAAAGAAAATCTAAACCATCCATCATGTATAGAAATAGCATAATCTATTTTATATTTTTTTAGTATGGATTTTATTATTTTTAATCCAAATCCATGATTTATGCTATCTCGTTTTGTTGTAGTTAGTTCTTCATTTAAATTTTCTGGCTTTGTTATCGTTGTATTTTGAACGCTAAAAACAAGCTCATTATTCTCCTGAACAATACGAATTTTCACAATTTTTTCTTTAC
>CAZVOQ010000058.1:0-9280 GCA_964628475.1 uncultured Oscillospiraceae bacterium
TTAGGTGCTATTTCATGGTTCTGGATAATGGACAAAAAAGTTTTACTAGATGCTGTAAACCTTGGCTTACCTGAAGGTAAGAAAAAGCATGGCGACACATGGCATAACATAGGCAAATACTTATATGTTCCTTGTGCAGCTATACTTTGTATCGTGGCTTTAGTGTTTGGTATCGCGTTCTAAAAATGTGATTTTAGTGTATTAAGAAGGGAAGGCTTTATATGATTAAACTTTCAAAAGAGGCAAATAGATTTATATTAATAACTCTATTGCTAGGATATATTTCATTTGGATTTCTGCTAACTCAAGCTGAAAATTTTGGTGAAATTATTGATAATCCGCTTTATTTAATAATATTATTATTTGGTATGTTAACTCCTTTTATTTCAGCAGTGATAACAAAAATAACTGCTAGTTACATGGAGGTTAGTGATATAATCGAAGAAATAGTGGAAATTAAAAATAAAAGAATGATTTATTTAGTTTTTGCCCTTATTGTAATGCACTATTTAGCAGCAACAGTTTTAGGTTTCGTTGGAGCATATGGAGATTTAATAAGCTTAATAACTATTATCCCTATTATGATTATAATTTTTGGCCTTTCAGAGTATGGCTGGAGAAGCATACTTTTTGTAGAGGTTAGAAAAGAGATGGGATTTTATAAGAGTAATATTGTTACGGGCTTATTTATGGCTGTTTGGCTAATCCCATTAGTGTTTATTCCTGGATTTGTCGTTGGTGCAAATGTGTTTATTCCTTTTTCAGCTTATTTAGTGGGAATGGGACTACTATCTACAACAGTTTACATGCAAACTAAATCAATAGGTCTTTCAATGATTTTTACAGGTTTATTTGTTGCAATGTCTACAGTTGTTAGCATAGAAGTTGGAAATGCACTATTAATAATGTTTGTGATAGATTTAGTTATAGCTATAGCTTATAATTCAAAAGCTTTAAATAAAACTTCGCAAAGTATAAAAGCTGATTAATTATTGTATATAATGTGAAAACTACGCCTATTAAGGCGTAGTTTTTTATGTTTTTTACAATTGATTTTTAAATGATGCTGATGATATAATTAAAAGTGGATTTTACATGAATTTGACTTATGATAGCTATTAATATTTACAATTAAAGAGTATAATTGATTTAGATTTTTAAAAAGCAGGTAAGAGCAAGGAGGAGTATGAAATATACGCATATATTTTTTGATTTAGGCCTCACTTTAGTAAGATTAAAACGAGGCGAAGCATACCAAGAGGTGCTAGAATCTTTTGGTGTAAAAAAGCAGATTAGCGAAATAGAAAAAGCATATCACTATGCAGATAAACTCTTTATGAGAGATTACATAGGTGTGCTTGGCAAAAATCCAGATGATTTTATGCCTTGGTATCTAGGAGTAGTGAATTATCAATTAGATATAAGGCTTAATTTAATTAATGTTTATACTAAACACAAAGAGATAATAAAAAAGCGTGGTTTTTCTTGGTATTGTTTTGAGCATACTATTAATACATTAAAAACTCTAAAAGAAAAAGGCTACAAAGTTGGGCTTATTTCAAACTGGAATAACACATGTCGCAAAGTTTTAGATGATAATGGAATTAGCCAATACCTAGATTATATTTTTATATCTGAGGAGATAGGCGTTGAAAAACCAAATCCTGAAATTTTTAATAAGGCATTTGAAGTGGCAAATGTAAAGCCAGAAAATGCTTTATATATAGGAGATAACTACTATGATGATGTAGTTGGATGTAAAAAAGTTGGGATGGATTGCTTACTTATTAACCCTTATGGTAGATATGGTATTAAGGAAATTGATTATGATTTTGTAATTAATGATTCAAGCGAAGTATTAAACTTTTTAGAAAATAATTTATAAACTTTTGAGAGGTAGAAAAAATGAAAAAAATAAAAGCAATAATTTGTGCAGCGTTAATTAGTGCAGTTTTAGCAGGATGTAGCGCAGCTAGTGATGAACAAGCAACAACAGAGGAAACGGTTGATATTGTGCAAGAAATAGTTGTAACAATGCCAAGTGAAATTGATAGCTTAGATCCTATGAATTCAGCTGCAACAGACACATCTGCTATATTAAGAAATATATTTGATAGCTTAATTGCTTTTGATACTAAAGGCGAAATGATTGCAAATATCGCAGAGCTTCCTGAAATAAGCGAAGATGGCTTAACTTACACATTTACAATAAAACAAGGAATCACTTTCCATAATGGACAAGCATTAACTTCAAAAGACGTTTTATATTCTTATAATAAATATACAGGCCTTGGAGGAGAAGATGCGATTTCAAGCACTCTACAAAAAACAATTAAAAGTATAACAGCTCCTGATGATTACACAATTATTATGGAATTAAATGCTCCTGATGCTGCTTTTTTAACTAAGTGCACTCACTATATTGTTCAAGATGGATATATGGATAATGCAACTGCGCCAATAGGAACAGGTCCTTATAAATTTGTTTCTTATACTCAAGGGGAAAGTTTAAATCTTGAAATTAATGAAAACTACTCAACAAACAGCGATGTTACTCCTACAATAGATAAAATTGAAGTTAAAATCATGACAGATTCAAATGCATCTTTAATGGCTTTAATGGCGGGCACTGTTGATAAAACAACTATTGTTTCTCAAAACATAGAGCAACTTTCTGAAGATTTTACAGTTTTAAATAATCCACAAAACATGGTTCAAGTGTTTGCTTTAAATAACGAAGTTGAAGGATTAAACGATGTAAACGTTAGAAAAGCTATAAACCTTGCGCTGAATAAACAAGAAATAATTGATTTTACAATGGGTGGATACGGCACTCAAGTTGAAACATTTTTAAGCCCTGCAATGGGAGTTTATTATAACACAGAAATTCCAGCTCACACTCAAGATATTGAAATGGCAAAATCACTATTAGAACAAGCAGGATATGCAGATGGCTTCACATTCACAGTTAAAGTGCCATCAAACTATCAAGTGCATGTAGATACAGCACAAGTTATTAAAGATCAATTAGCAAGTGCTAATATAACAATGGAAATAGAGCTTATTGAATGGGCTTCATGGCTTGAAGATGTTTATACAGATCGCGATTATGAAGCAACAATCGTAGGACATACTGGTAAATTAGATCCACAAGACTTTTTAAATCGCTTTGATAGCACTTATGCAAGAAACTACTTTAATTTCTCAAACGAAAGATATGATGAATTAATTAAACTTGCAACTAGCACTACTAATGATGAAGAAAGAATTGCATATTATAATGAATGTCAGCAAATTTTAGTTGATGAAGTTGCAGCGGTTTATATTCAAGATCCAAACGCTATTGTAGCGGTTAATAAAAGATTAGAAGGCGTTGAAATTTATCCAGTTTCATATCAAGATTTTGCAAGCCTTTACATTGTTGAATAATTAAGAGGTAATAATTTTGAAATATATATTTCAAAAAGTGATAAGTGTTACCATAACATTAGTTATGGTTTCACTTTTAACTTTTCTAGCCTTTTCTGTGCTAGGTGGCGATCCTATTCAGATAATTTTAGGTGTAGATGCAGATCCACTTCAAGTTGAGGCTATGAGAAAACAATTAGGCCTAGATAATCCCTTGCATATTCAGTATTTAAATTGGATAACAGGGCTTTTTAAAGGCGATTTAGGAATATCTTATAGATATCAAATCCCAGTAACAGAGTTAATAGCAAATCGTATTCCAACAACAGTTAGTATAGCAGTTGTTTCCTTTTCATTAACTTTATGTATTGTTATCCCAGTTGGGATATTTTTAGCTCTTAATCACGATAAAAAATCAACAGTTTTATTTTCAGGAATATCACAGCTAGGCGTATCCTTGCCAACATTTTGGCTAGGGATAATATTAATATTAGTTTTTGCTGTCACATTTAAAGTGCTTCCACCAGGAGATTTTGCTCCAATACAAGAAGGCTTTTTTGAATGGCTAAAATATTTAATATTGCCTTGCAGTGCTATTGCAATTGGAACATCGGCTGTTGTTATTAGATATTTAAAAAATAGCCTTTTAGATCAATCGATGATGGATTATGTTAGAACAGCGAAAAGCAAAGGTTTAACTAAAAATAAAATTATGCATAAACATATATTAAAAAATGCACTTTTACCAGTTATAACTATATTAGGTATGGTTGTGGTTGATGTTTTAGGTGGAAGTGTTTTAATTGAAAATGTGTTTAATATGCCAGGGATAGGCAGTTTAATAGTTAGTAGTGTTAGTGCTAGAGATTTGCCTGTTATACAATCACTTGTGTTTTATTTATCTGTAATAGTTGTAATTTCTAATTTAGTAGTTGATATAATATATCGTTTTGTTGATCCAAGGATTAGGGTAAAATAATTTATGAAAAAATATTTTAAAAGTATAAATTTTACAATTGGATTTGTTTTAGTGTCGATTTTATTTGGGCTTTTAGTACTTAGCTTTTTTTATATGCCATACGATCCTTTAATGATGAATCAATCAGCAACATTTAAAACTCCGTCTAGTGAATATTTTCTTGGAACAGATAATTTTGGCAGAGATATATTTAGCAGAGTTTTAGAAGGCTCTAAGGTAACATTTTTAGTTGGTAGTTTAGCTGTTAGCATAGGGCTTATATTAGGAATGAGTTTAGGGGCTTTAGCTGGATATTATGGCGGAATAATTGATGATTTGATTATGAGAATCATTAGTGTTCTAATGGCATTTCCAGGGATAATTTTAGCACTTGTTTTTATCACTGTTTTTGGCAGTAGCACTGTAATAATTTCAGTGGCACTAGGAATACTAGCTATTCCTAGATTTTGCAGAATCACAAGGAGTGGCTTTTTGCAAGCAAAAGAGATGGAGTATATAAAAGCTGCAAGATGTAGGGGCTGTTCAGATATTAGAATAATGATAGTGCATATTTTACCTAATATAACTTCTTCTTTAATAGTTACAACTGTTTTAAGCTTTTCAAGTGCTGTTTTAGCAGAGGCAGGCCTTAGCTATCTAGGGCTTGGAATACCACCACCACACCCAAGCTGGGGTAAAATGATATATGAATCTCAAGCTTTCTTTTTAACAAATCCTTGGTATGCAATAGTACCAGGGGTGCTAATTACTATTTTGGTTTTAGGGCTTAATATGCTAGGAGATGGCTTGCAAGATATCTATGAGGGACGAATTAATGAATAATATATTAAAAGTTAATAATCTTAAAGTGGATATTAAAAAAGCAAGAAAACAATTTCCTGCATTAGTAAATGTTAATTTTGAAATTAATGAGGGAGAAATTGTTGGAATTATTGGCGAATCTGGCTGTGGAAAAAGTTTAACTTCTTATTCTGTTATGGGCTTACTTCCAAAAGTGGGCAAAATTTCAGGTGGCGAAATAATATTAAATGGAAATAGGATAGATAATTTAAGTGATAAAGAGCTTTGCAAAGTTAGAGGAAAAGAAATGGCGATGATATTCCAAGAGCCAATGACTTCTTTAAATCCGCTTATGAAAATAGGAAAACAAATCCAAGAAAGCTATTTAATTCACAATAAAGATGCAAAAGATTCAAAAGAAAAAGTTTTGCAAATTATGCATGAAGTTGGGCTTTCAAGGCCAGAAAAACTTTATAATGATTACCCACATCAGCTTTCAGGCGGAATGAAACAAAGAGTTGTTATCGCTTTAGCTCTAATTAATAATCCAAAATTATTAATAGCAGACGAGCCAACAACCGCACTTGATGTTACTATTCAAAATCAAATTTTAAATTTATTAAAAAAATTAAATAAAACGTCTAATGTATCAATTATGTTTATATCACACGATATAGGAGTTATAAACGAAGTTTCAGATAGAATGATTGTTATGTATGCTGGTAAAATAGTTGAAATGGGAAATACAAAAGAAATTCTAAAATCCCCAAAACATCCCTACACAAAAGGGCTTTTAAAAGCTATGCCTAAAAAAGATATGAAAAATGAAAAATTATATGCTATTCCAGGTATTGTTGATGCACTTGAAAAAAGGGATAATACAGGCTGTGCCTTTATTAAAAGATGTCCGTATGCAAAAGATGAATGCAAAAAAGAAGAAATTATTTTAAATGATTATAACTCTACAAAAGTTGCCTGTATAAGACTAAAGGAGATTGAAAATGAATAAATCAATTATGTCTGTTAAAAATGCAGTAAAATCTTTTAGTGTTAATAAAAGTAATAAAGAAAAGCTAATAGCAGTTAACGATGTTAGTTTAGAAATATTTGAGGGCGAAGTGCTAGGAGTCGTTGGAGAATCTGGCTGTGGCAAATCTACTTTAGGAAATCTTTTAGCAGAACTACTGCCTTTAACAAGCGGGGAAATTAAATATCATTTGCAAGATAATAAAAAATTAAAACGTAAAGAAATTCAAATGATTTTCCAAGATCCATATGCCTCTTTAAATCCTAAAAAAAAGATAGGCTGGCTTTTAGAAGAACCATTAGTTATACACACTAAATTAAATAAAGCTGAGCGAAATAAAAGAGTTGAGCAGATGCTTGAAATTGTGGGGCTTGATAAAATTTACAAAGATGTTTTTCCAAAAGAATTAAGTGGAGGGCAAAGGCAAAGAGTTAGCATAGCAATAGCTCTAATGCTAGAGCCAAAGCTTATTATTGCCGATGAAGTTGTTTCGGCTTTGGATATTTCTATACAAGCTCAAATTTTAAATTTGATGAAAGATTTGCAAATTAATCATAATTTAACCTATGTTTTTATATCGCATGATTTAAATGTTGTTTATTATTTAAGCAGTAGAATAGCAGTTATGTATCTTGGGCGAATCGTTGAAATAGGTGATGTGAAATCAGTTTATGAAAATCCAATTCACCCATACACAAAGGCTTTATTATCATCAATCCCAAGCTCTGAAGATGAAAAAATCAAAAGAATAGAATTAGAGGGCGAAGTTCCAAATCCAATTAATCCTCCTACTGGCTGTGCCTTTCATCCAAGGTGTAGTATAGCTAGCGATATTTGCAAAAAAGAATTACCTAAATTTAAAATTATGGATGATGGAAAACAAGTTGCGTGCCATAATGCTTAAAATAAGGATTTTTGAAAGGAATTATATATGCGTGTAGGATTAATTGCAGATATTCATATAAATATAAATTTAGAATATGATTTAGTAGAATTAATAACTGAAAATATATTAGAAAATAAAATAGAAACGCTTATTATTGCAGGAGATATTTCAAACAATTATAATGAAACAGTAAATTTTATTGATGATTTAATTGCAAAAAGCAAAATATCAGTTTATTTTGTTCCAGGAAATCATGATATGTGGAGCGAAGAAAAAGATACTCTGAAAATTTATAAAGCTTATGAAAAGCATCCAGCTTGTTTAATAAATAAAATAGTTCATCTAACTAAAAAAACTAGCTTAATTGGAGATATAGGATGGTATGATTATAGCTATGGCAATAAAAAATTTAGCGATGATGAATTTAATACAAAACAATATGCTCAAAAAACTTGGCAAGATAGCTTAAACACAAACTGGGAAATGTCGGATAAAGAGGTTTCTAAAATGTGTTATGATAATTTGGAAAATAGTCTTGAAAAATTAAATAATAAAGATATTATATTAGCAACTCATTTTCTTTGCCATGAAGAGTTTTTAGTGCCTGAAATAAGAGAGCCTTGGGAGTTTTTTAATGCTTTTTTAGGAAGTGCTAATTATAAAGATTTAGTATTAAAATACAACGTTAAGTACGCAGTAATGGGGCATGTTCATTATAGAAAGCAAATAATTGAAAACAACACTACATTTATATGCCCGTGTTTAAATTATGCAAAAGAATGGCAAAATGATGATGTGAAAAAGCAGATTAACTTAGCGATGAGTGTAATTGAAGTAGAATAATTTTTATATTAATAGATTATCATATAAAAATATAATAAAGATTGCAAATAAAAAGCAAGCTAGAATTAATAAGAATTCAGCTTGCTTTTTTATATTTAGCTATGTATTACATAGAAATAACAATATTATAAAGATTTAAAAGAATTAGTGCTATAAGAACAATAGTGAAGAATTTTTCAACAGTATCCTCGTCCATTCTAGCAGAGAATGATGCTCCTATAATAGCCCCACTAATACCACCAAAGCACATTAAGCCAAGAGTTAATATACTAAATTCAGGAACTGAATTAGTAACTACAATAGTTGCAAGGCTGGCTAATTGAGAAAATAGGATAACAAAAATCGAATTTTTTGCAGTTAACTTTGGCGACATTGAGAAGAAATAATATAAAACAGCTATATTAATCGGTCCGCCACCAATTCCTAAAAAGGAGGAAACCATTCCTAGCAAAAATCCAATGGTGATACATAAAATAGGATTAACAACGTTTTTTGTTTTGATTTTGGATTTGTTTTTAACATATAAAAATACGCCAATATTTATAAAGAATAAAAGAATTGATTGAATTAATGTTACATTTCCAGTTACCATAGAAAATAAAGATTTACCTAAAACTCCACCAACAGCAGCTCCGATAGTTAAGGGGATGGTTATAGAGTAGTTCATAACAATGCTGTTTTTTCTGCCTCGAATAAAAGTTGATATAGACATTGTTAAAACTGTGCAACTAGAAAGAAAGCTAATCTGACTAGGAGATAAACCGCCAAGGGCGTCCATAACTGGCTTTATTATAACGCCACCACCCATACCACTAATTGATCCGATAGTGGAAGCAAATATCGCTACCAAAAAATAAATAATTGTCATAATTTCTCCTGTTATGTTAATAATTCTACGGCTAAATTGTTTGCTAAATTACATAAAAAGTTTTAATAGTATTGCTTGTTTTATTAATAATTAAATTAATAAACAATATAAATATAGTAACAAAATATTAAGACTAAGTCAAGTGAAAAGCATAGTGATTTAAAGATAAAATATATTAATTTGAATGTGGATATAATTGAAAATAATATAAATAATCCTTACATTACATTATTGTAGTTTTCTGTGTTTACTTAATTAAGTAAACTGCGTGCGATCCATTATGCACGCAAGGGAAACTTCGATTTATATTATCAAAGATAATATAAATTATCTTCACTTCGCTACGATTATTTACTCGAGTTTTATTTGACTGCGTGATACATTGCAGTCAAATCGCTAAAGCGATTATATAAAACGTCGTTAATATGTTTATTATATAAATTATATGTTACTTGATGTTACTTGCGACTTCTATAAGCCTAGGATAAG
>CAZVOQ010000059.1:0-1982 GCA_964628475.1 uncultured Oscillospiraceae bacterium
TGCTGGTGCTTCTGGTGTAGCTGTCGCTGCTGGTACTTCTGGTGTAGCTGTCGCTGCTGGTACTTCTGGTGTAGCTGTCGCTGCTGGTACTTCTGGTGTAGCTGTCGCTGCTGGTGCTTCTGGTGTAGCTGTCGCTGCTGGCTCTCCTGCTGGCATTGTCACTACTTGTGAGTTGCCATCTCCCGACATTGCTGCTGAAGTAGCTGAAACAGTTGGTGCCGTAACTGAAAGCATAATTGATGCTGAAGTTAAAAGCGCCACTGCTTTCATCGTAAATGTTTTCATTCCTGATGCTAAAGCTTTGTCTAGCATATTGTTACTTAATTTCATAACATAATCCTCCATAAAATAATTTTTTTCTTTGCTTCCCAATAAATGCCTTCCGAATAAACATTAACTGAAAATTTAGTATTTTTTTGATAAATTGTATATTAATTCTAATTTATAAACCTATTATACAACATATTTGTTACATCGCTGTTACATTTGAAATTTTAATCGAAAAAATTTTTTAATTAAAATTTTTGAATTATATTTGATTAAATCTAGCATTTTACAACATCAACTCTTGAGTTGTGCATAAATCTCATCGAACATAACTCTATTATACACATAGTTTGTTACATTCTCGTTACATTTGGTAACTTTTTTCTATTTTTTTCATTTGTTTACAATTTATTCATATTTATTTGCACTAAAATCAATATCTTACAACAATAGGCTATATTATTTTATATTATAATATTATCCTATTAAATATTAAAAATACTAAATGTTACATTTCGGCACTTTTTTCATATCTTTTGATATTTTATTTTTAATTTTCCACTTATTATCTGAACATATTTTCATTAAATCTGTATCATTCATTTATAGATATAACTATACCTTTGTTTTTCAAATTAAAAAAAATTGATTTGAACCTTGACTTTTATGATTTATAGTTGTATAATAGTTTCAAATAAAAAAAAATTGATTTGAGATTTTATGCTATATTAAAGCACAATATTAAATTCATAACGGAAAGGGTATTTTCATGAACACATTATCAAGCTTTTGGAATTTTTTACAAAAACAAATTTTAGGAATGCAGTGGCTAAACGATGGAGTTGGTAGTATATTAAATAGCTTTGGCATTGATATAAACACTGCCATAGGTGCAAGCGTACAGTTTTTTATATATGATGTAATAAAAATCACTATTCTTCTTTGCACACTTATATTTTTTATTTCATATATCCAAAGTTTTTTCCCACCAGAAAAAAGCAAACAAATTTTAAGCAAATTTAAAGGGATTTGGGCAAATATAGTTTCAGCACTTCTTGGAACAGTAACTCCATTTTGTTCTTGTTCTTCTATACCATTATTTATGGGGTTTACAAGTGCAGGCCTACCCGTCGGCGTAACTTTTAGCTTTTTAATTTCGTCACCAATGGTTGATTTAGCAAGTTTAATATTATTAATGAGTATATTCGGATGGAAAGTTGCAGTTGTTTATGTTGTTGTCGGTTTAATTATTGCAGTAGTTGGTGGCTCTATTTTAGATAAAATGGGCATGAGCAAATATGTTGAAGATTTTATATTAACAGCAGGCAATATTGATATTGAATCCCCAACTTTAAGCATTAAAGACAGAGTAACTTTTGCAAAAGAACAAATGGTTTCAACATTTAAAAAAGTATTTCCTTATATTTTAATTGGTGTTGGTATCGGCGCTATAATACACAACTGGATACCTCAAGATATAATAGAATCAGTATTAGGCGGAAACAATCCGTTTGGTGTAATTTTAGCAACACTTGTTGGCATACCAATCTATGCCGATATATTCGGAACAATCCCAATCGCAGAAGCACTTTTATCAAAAGGCGCTCAACTAGGAACAATTTTATCATTTATGATGGCAGTAACAACTCTGAGCTTACCTTCTTTAATTATGCTTAGAAAAGCAGTGAAACCAAAACTTTTAACAGCTTTTATTT
>CAZVOQ010000059.1:1992-5331 GCA_964628475.1 uncultured Oscillospiraceae bacterium
TGTGGTATAGGTATAATAATCGTAGGATATTTATTTAATGCAATTCAATATTTCTTAGTGTAATTAATCTATTTATAATAAAAAAATGAGTTACAGCTAGATACTCATAGAAAAACAAGTGGCATTGAGCCACTTGTTTCTTTTTTATAATTAGAGTAGCCTTACTCATATTAGATGTGAAACTTTTAAAAAAACACAAGGGAGCGGATTTTGCCATTCCCTTGTGTTTTTAAATTCACAATTTTTTATAGGTGTTTCACTATAAACCAATTACTTTTAATTTACATATATTATATTTCTTATAATTATCTAATCTTATTTAATGAAAATTATATTAAACTGCTCTTCTTTCCAAATCTTTTATAACATTTCTATACATAAATATCAGTATTAATGCAGCTGCAACCCACGCTGACGGATTAGAAAATAGCACTGCATTGTATCCTATTGTAGATACGAAAACTAACCCAACAACACTTCTCGCTAACATTTCAGCCATACCAACTACCATAGCCAGTTTTGAATAACCTGCACCTTGTACGGTGTTTCTTAAAATAAGTAATATTCCTAAGAAAAAATAAAACGCAACGTTTACCATTAAATAATTTGTAATATTAGAAAATAGTAATTCGTTATAATCACTTATAAATATTCCTATTAATTCATCGCTAAAGAAATATACTACAGCAAGGCATAGTATGCTATAAAAAAACGATATAATCAATGAATATCTAACGCCTGCTTTAACTCTCTCGATTTTTTTAGCACCAACATTTTGTGCTGTAAAGTTTGCCATTGTAACCCCTAGTGTTTCAAGCCCTTGAACAGTTAGCATAACAATACGCATACCACTTGTAACTGATGTTACGTATAATGAGCCTAGAGTATTAACTGCATATGTAATTATAATACTGCCAATTGCAGTTATTGAAAATTGTAAGCCCATTGGAACTCCAACTGCTAATAATTTTCTTGTGTAATATGGCTTTAATTTGAAATTTTCTTTTTTAAATTTTAATATATCATATTTTTTTAATATTAAAACTAAACATAACAGCCCTGAGATAAACTGCGAAAGAGCTGTTGCAAGGCCTGCCCCGAATGTTCCCATATTAAAATTAACTATAAACACTAAATCTAAAATTATATTTAATATACTAGAAAAAATCAAAAAGTATAATGGAGTTTTGCTATCTCCTAGCGCCCTCATCAATGAAGATAGAAAGTTGTATAAAAACATTCCTATCATACCTGCGAATATTGGCATTATATAATTGTAAGCATGATCATAAATATCCGCTGGCGTACTTAGTAGCATTAAAATTTCATCAAGAAAAAATGTTACTAATCCTCCTAGAACTATTGAAATTATAATAGTTAGTTTTAAAGCAGTTGCATAATACTGCTTAACATCCTCAAATCTTTTTGCGCCATATGCCTGCGAAATAGGAATACAAAACCCTGTCGCAAGTCCTAACACAAATCCTAAAACTAAAAAACTAAGCGATCCTGTCGCCCCAACGCCTGTGTAAGCTTCAAGCCCTACAAATTTTTCAACAATTATTGCATCTACCATGCTATAAAATTGCTGAAATAATAATCCGATAAAAATCGGCACTGCAAATGTGCAGATAAGTTTTAGTGGTGAACCCACTGTTAAATCTTTTTGCATTTTAAATCTCCTTTACCATTCTCTTCTATATAATGTCCCTTATCAAATATCTTATCTATATTATTCCTTTCTTTACTATTTGTAAAGTCTTTTTTGTGAATAAATTTTGTATATTTAATTTTTATATCATTGCACTACTTCAAGCCTTATTTTACATAGTTTTTTATCCAAAATGATGGTATTATCTTATATTTATTTATATCTTCATTTTATTTATATATATTCATTGTTACATCTAGCTTGATTTATCCTCTTAAAATTAAAAAAATCTAATATTTACGTGTAACATTATGTTAATTTTGTACTCTTTTTTGTTGATTTTATCTTACTAATATGATAATATATAATTAATTTATACAGTTTTTTACACATTATTAATAATTTTATCAACCAAATATTTATTTTAAATTTGATTATTTAAAGTTTCACTATAATTATATAACTTTTTAATGAGGTATTAGAGATGTTTAATAAAAAGCATAACATTATATCTGCGCTTATAGTTGCTGTTGTTATAACGTTTAGTATGTATTCATATCGCAAAAATGTGGAAAATGATTTAAATGCTAATAATAAGCAAATGTTAGCTGAATTTTCAGCACAGCAAGAAAGTAGTATACTTTTAGATCTTAAAGAAAAGCTATACTACCTTGATAATCTTGCTATTGCAACGAGTGATTTAATTTTAGATGATGAAATCTCTGAGCATCCATCTGAAATTTTAGAGCCAATTTATCAAACAGGTGAATTTCTTTTTAAGAATATGATTATTGCACAACTTGATGGTGATGCAATTTTATTTGATGGCACTATTTCTAATATTTCTGATTTTGCCTTTTTTAATGAAGCAATAAATAATACTAACGCTATTTCCTCTCTAACTTATTCCCCTTACACAAATAGCGATACAATATTCTTCTCATCATCTATTTATAATAATGATGAAAAAATTGGCGTTTTAATTGCTGAAGTTGATCCAAAAGAGTTATCCAGTGTCCTTTCTTCAACCTTTGATGGATCTGGTTCTTATATAGTTTTTGATGAAAATGGTAATATTGTTTCATCAACTAACACAGAATCCATTTTATTAAACCAAGCTAATATATTATCTTTAAGTGATAATATTATTTTTGATTCTGATGAATATGAATCTGATTTAGCAACACTTTTAAAATCCGATATTTTTAAAGTGAGCGCTAGCATATCAATTGATGATAATATTGAATTATTAAATTTTTCATCTATTACAGGCACAAACTGGACTCTTGCTATGGCAATACCCGAATCAGTAATTTCGAAAACAGCTAATTCAATTATCCTAAACACTCTTTTGATTTCTACAGAAGTTATAATTATTTTATTATCAGTGCTTTTTAGTACATTAAATATACATAAAAAATATACTTCAAGTGTTGAAGAAGTGGCATATTATGATAAATTAACTGGTTTATATAATGAAACTAAATTTAAACAAGAGGCAAAAAAGCTTTTAGATAAGAATAATTCAAATGATAGATATATCATTGCTAAAATGGATATTATTAATTTTAAAGTTGTGAATGAATTATATGATTATCATATGGGCGATAGAGTTTTATCTATTATAGCTAATGCTTTAAAAACTGTTCTTAGCGACGAATTTTTAATTGCAAAAGGTGACGGTGATG
>CAZVOQ010000059.1:5341-9257 GCA_964628475.1 uncultured Oscillospiraceae bacterium
TTCTCATCTAAGTGAAATTTTCTCTAAAAACTCAAACTATGAAGACCTTATTAATCAAGGTATTTCATCGATTTGCTCAAGAGAATTTAAATTTAGATATAGTAGATATTTAATCCCAATCGAAGAAACTAATATTGATGATATAATAAACACTGTTACTTTAACGCATAATCATCATAGAAAATCAATTAAAACTAGTAGCTCAATTTATGACTTTGAGGATTCACTAAAACAAAATTTACACCATACAGCGTATATATGCGATATTATGCGTGAAGCACTAGAAAATGAAGAATTCCAAGTTTATCTTCAGCCTAAAAATAATATTAAAACAAAATCTGTTTGTGGTGCTGAAGCACTCGTTAGATGGCAAAGACCTGATAGTAGCTTTATATATCCAAATGAATTTATTCCTATATTTGAGCAAGAAGGATTTATCGTTGAACTTGATAAATACATGCTAAATAAAGTTTGCGTTATAATTAATCGCTTTTTATCAAATGGATATCGCATTCCAATTTCTATAAACTTCTCAAGACTTCATATGCTAAATGCTAATTTCGTTGAAGAACTTGAAACTATTGTTGATTCATTTAATGTTCCTCATGAATTAATAGAAATAGAGATGACTGAAACTTCTATGATGGAAGACCTTGAATCATTCAAAGCTTTATTCTCTATTTTAAAATCAAAAGGCTTCACTCTATCTATCGATGACTTTGGCGCTGGATATTCATCTTTTGATTTACTTGCCGATTTAGATTTTGATATATTAAAAATCGATAAGAGCCTTTTAGATAATTCAGAAAGCTCAGATAAACGACAAATTGTTATTCAAACTATTGTTAATATGGCAAAAGACTTATCTTTAAAATCAGTATGCGAAGGCGTTGAAACAGTGGACCAACTTGAATTTTTAAGTGATATAAATTGCGATATTGCTCAAGGTTACTTATTCTCAAGACCAATTCCAAATGAAAATTTTGATAGGCTTTTAGAAAAATAGCTCATAAAATCACTCATTTATAAAGTAATTTACATCTTTAAATCATTCATTTATTAAAAATATTATTATATTTTATAATTAAAAGAAATGGATTATAGCTATATACCTATAAAGAAACAAGTGGCTCGATGTCACTTGTTTTTTCATTAATAAATAGAGCGAGTAAAGATATAATAAATACTAACAAACGCGGTGAACATAGTGCTTTTTATTTTATAATAATCAAGGGAATGGCTTTCGCCATTCCCTTGTGTTTTTATTTGCAAAGTTTCTTTATAGGTACTAATATATAAAACATTCTTTTATATAAATACCAGATTATAATTTAATATATATTTTAATTATAATAATCAAATTTTAAAATAGGGAAAATATCTCTTGGCCTTTTTTATATGTTTTTAAGATTTTAATTTCTTCTATTTTTTCTTTATCAATCTCTAAAATATCTTTATCTAAAATAATAAAGTTTGCTTCTTTACCAACTTCAATGCTCCCCTTTATATCTTCTTCAAAATATTGATAGGCTGCATTTATAGTAACGCCTTTAATTGCATCATAAACACTAATACATTCGTCCTGATTTAATTTTGTTCCATTAATGCTTGTCCTCGTAACTGCCGCTTGAATTGTTTCAAGCATATTTGGCATTATAACGGGTGAGTCTTGATGGAATGTATACATTATCCCTTTTTTAATTGCTGAATTTGCAGGAGATATATTCTCGCCTATCTCTTTTCCAAAATTATCTATATGAATATCCGCCCAATATTTTGTGTGCGCAATAAAAAAGCTAGTTATAATATTTAATTTTTTAACTTTATCTAATTGATCTTTTTGCAGTAGCTGTGCATGAATCATAACTGGACGAATTTCACTTTCTTTTTTATCTAAAGCTATTTCATAGCATCTAATCATCTGCTCACAAGCTGCATCGCCATTGCAATGAACTAAAATCTGCACCTTCTCATCTATTGCAATTTTAAAAAACTTGATAACATCTTCATCTTTAAATATAGGATATCCAAAATAATTTTCATCATCTATATATGGCTTTCGCATCCAAGCAGTTCGCCCTTGCGGTGAACCATCTAAAAACAATTTATATCCACCAATTCTAAAATTATTTACATACTCCTTATAGTTTTGATATTCTTTATCCATTTCTTCTTTATTTTCAGTAATATCAATATAAGCCACTATATCAAGATAAAAAGCGTTGTTTTTAGCATAATATTCCAAATTAGAAAAGTCGCCTTTTTTCACTGCTCCATCTTGAGCTGTAGCTATGCCATTTTTTGCATAAATTTCTTGCCCTCTTTTTATTAAATCATTAAGCTTTTCACTATTTGGAGATGCTACTGAAAACGCAACTTTCATAAAAGCAGTTTCTTCTAAATATCCAGTTGGCATTCCATTATCATCTTTTTTTATTATTCCGCCTTCTGGAGAAACAGAATTTTCATCTATTGAAAACAGCTTTAGTCCTGCTGAATTTAAAACACCCATATGTCCTGATTTGTGAGAAATTAAAACTGGATTTTTAAATTCATCAAGCTGCTTTATGCTAGGATGCTCTTTTTCAAGCAGAAAATTATTATCATAACCAAATCCAACTATCATTTCATTATCATCTAATTTACTATCTTCTTTATATTTTTTTAATCTTTGCAATATTTCTTCAAAGTTTTTAACTCCATTTAAATCTGCAACAGCTAATAATTTTGCATAAGAAGGCATATGTGAATGCGCATCGATGAAAGCTGGTAGCATTGTTTTATTTTCTAAATCAATTATTTCATCAAAGCTATCAACTTCTTTTATATCCACGTCCTTCATATCACCAGCAAACTCAATAATTCCATTTTCAACAATAACACAATTAATAATTTTTTCATTATCCATCGTGATAATCTTTCCACTTTTAAATATCTGTTTCATAAATTCACTCCTTCTTTGAAATAATATAATTTATTATTATCATATTATATCACTTTATAGTGTGTTTTTGGTGATAAAAAACACTTAGCAGTGCTTTCCACTCATAAAGAGTGAGCAAAGATATATTAAATACTGATATAATCAGTAAATATAGTACTTTTATATAATGAAAAGCAAAGCTACACATTTGCAAAATAAAAGCTGTAAAAGTTTAATATCTACAAAATAGATAAATGGCTTTTCATTCTGCTTTGTAATAAAATATAGATAGCTTTATATCTTTTATTCTGCATAAACAACTAAAATTTTTCTTTAAATCAAAACTTTTATATAAATCAAGGGAATGGCTTTCGCCATTCCCTTGTATTTTTTTATTCAATAAATTTCTTTATAAGTATTTTACTCTTTTATTTAATTTTTATAGAGCGTTTACGTATTCTTGAGCTATTGCAACTGCTTTAATAAGAGCATCTGAAGTTTTTGTTGAACCAGCAACAACTTCAGCTTCTGAGCCGTTTGCAACTAATGAAGCTAAGAAATCTGAACCTTCAACTAAGAAATCAGCACCATAGCCATCAGATTCAACGTGATCTCTAATTGAAATTTCTTTTATAGTTTTATCAGCATTGAATGTGATATGAGTTTCAATTTCGCCACCAAAACCTTGAGTCACAACTTCAGTTTTGATTGTTTCATCTTCATTTACTGTATGAGTTACAACGCCTTCAAATATTTCGCCGTGCATAGCAACATAAACCATTCTTTGGAAATCGCCAACGAAAGTAATTGTAGCTCCTGCAACAACATCTCTAGTTGAAATTTCTTGGCTTGATTGGTTTACAGTTTTAAACATTTCGTAAACATCTTCTAAAGTCATATTATTAGCTAATATGTAATCTTCAATAGCTTGAATTTGCTCGCCATAGCTTCTACCACCAGCAATACCCTCAAATGAAATTCTGTTTTCGCCTT
>CAZVOQ010000060.1:0-8743 GCA_964628475.1 uncultured Oscillospiraceae bacterium
AAATATTCAAAATTTATTGATGTTATTAATGAAGATGGAATTAGTTTAATAGTTAATAAAATTGATGATAAATTTTTAGAAGATTTAATTTTGCAAAGATGTAAATTAAATAAAACTGATATATCTCAAAAAACAGCAAGGGCTATTATTAATCAAACTTCAAAAGATATAGGCATGATTATAAATGAAATAGATAAATTATGTGCTGCTTGTGATTACACTGAAATTGATGCAGAATTAATTGATATAATGCTTAGTAAAACAGTTGAAGGCTCAGGTTTTGAGATTGTTGATTTAATTTGTCAAAAAAGGGCGAGTAAAGCAATAGAAAAATTAAATATACTTTTTGATAATCGAACAGATGAAATTAGCATTTTATCGGCTTTATCATCTAGTTTTATTGATATGCATAGAGCAAAACTTGCTCAAAATACAGGATACGATGTTAATAGAGTGCATAAAGATTTTGGCTCTAAGGCAAACGCATATAGATTTCAAAAAGCTATGAATAATCAAAGAGGCTTTTCAAAAGAAAAATTAGAAAATGTTTTAAATTTATTGTTAAAAGCAGATTTAGCTTTTAAAAGCACTTCTATTGATAAAAAAGAGTATTTATCAGTTTTAATAGCTAGAATTATTGCAACATAAGGTAGAATAAATGGAAAAATTAAAAGTTAGTGAAGTTGTGGTGGTTGAAGGGAAATACGATGCTATAACTTTAAATAATATAATAGATGGATTAATTATCCCAGTAAATGGCTTTTCGATATTTAAAGATGAAGATAAAAAGCTTTTATTAAAAAATCTAGGTGAAAATTTTGGGATAATCCTTGTTACCGATTCGGATACAGCAGGATTTAAAATCAGAAATTATATTCAAAATATTTGTAAAAATGCAAAAATTATAAATGTGTATATTCCATCAATAATAGGCAAAGAATCAAGGAAAAGTACAGCTTCAAAAGAAGGGACTTTAGGAGTTGAGGGGATAAATAAGCAAACATTAATTAAATGCTTTAATGATGCAGGAATTGGATTTATAAAAGTTGAAAAAGAAAATAATATTTCTTACACAGACTTATTTCTTTTGAATTTATCAGGAACAGACAATGCAACTACTAATAGAAAAAAAGTTTGTGATAAATTAAATATCCCTTATAAATTATCAAAGAAAGCTTTTTTAGAGGTGCTAAATAGAATGAGTAATATAAAAGAATTACAAGGAATTTTAAAAGAAGAAACAGCATTGTTTTGGGATTTTCACGGAACACTTACACACCGAGATAATCAATGGGTGGATGCTGCTAATTTATTAGTTAATGAGTTTTATAAAGAAGACAATATAACTCCTGAAATAATCGATAAATATCTTCACGGAAAATGCCTACCATGGTGGACTTATCCTGATAGAGATACTCGCCATTTAAAAGAAAATGATGGTTGGTGGAGAAGCTGTGAAGAAGAATTTACTAAGATGTTTATATCTTGCGGATTATCTAAAGAAAAAGCAGAGCATTTAGCTCCTTTAATTAGAAAATATGTTACCAATATTAATAATCATAGGATTTTTAGCGATGTGAAAATTACTTTGAAAACACTTAAAGAAAGAGGATATAAAAATTATGTTTTATCTAATAATTTTCCAGAACTTGAAAAGATGATAGAAGAATTAAATTTAAGTGAGTATTTTGAAGGGATGGTCGTATCGGCTAAAATTGGATATGCAAAGCCAAGAAAAGAGATATTTGATTATGCTAAGAATTTAGCAAAGGATGCAAAAAGATATATTATGATTGGCGATAGCCCAAGAGATGATATGACAGGTGCTAAAAAGCAAGGATTTGATACAATCTATCTTAACACAAGAGAAAGAGAAGAATTATTTAATGATGATATGGATTATATTATAAATTCAGTAATTGAAGTTTTAGATATATTACAATAGAGGTGAAAAAACAAGATGAGAGAAAATTTAAAAGAGGCATTAAAAGAATTTAAAAATGTAAAATCATTAACAACAGTTGCACTTTTAGGAGCAGCTGGAGTAATTATAAGTATGTTTACTATTAATATAAATCAATTTTTAGTAATATCTTTTGCAAGCGTTACTCACGGAGTTTCAGGGATGCTGTTTGGCCCTTTTCTAACAGGGTTTACTGCATTGTTTTTAGATGTTTTAAAATATCTATTAAACCCAAATGGCCCTTTTTTTCCAGGGTTTGCTTTAAATGAGTTGATTATTGGTTTTATATATGGATTTATGTTCTATAAAAAGGAAATTAGCGTTAAAAGAGTTGTAATAGCTAGAATAATAATTGTTATAGTTATAAATATGTTCTTAACTCCATTATGGCTTTCTATTTTATATGGACAAGCATTTGAAGTGCTAGCTAGTATGAGAATAATTAAAAATATTATTTTACTGCCTATTGATACATTTGTTTTATATCAAGTGTTAGTTTTATCAAAAAAAGTATTTAAAAAATAAAAGTGCCTTTGGGCACTTTTTATTTATAAAAAATTATGTGAATAATATATTGACTAATTGTAAAATATGTTATTATATATATCTTAAACTATTTATGTGTGCTATACTAAGAAAAAATGGAGGTGTTTTATGAAAAAATTAATTTTAATTTTAATATTATGCTTAGCTTTAGTTGGTTGTAATAGTGAAATGGAACCTGAAAAATTAAACTCTAATGATGAAAATTCTCAAATAGTAGATAGCGAAAAAGAAGTAGAAGGCGAAAACGATATAAAAAACACAGTAGCTGATATAGTTGTATTAAAAATGGCTTCGATACCAGAAGGAGAGCATAAATCAAGGGCAGAAGTAGATATAAATGATGATAATACAGTAGTATTATATGACTTTTATTATGATGGAAAGGCTCCAGATGTTTATATTGCAGTTGGGGATTTTGATGAAAATGGAAATTTTGTAAAAGGCGAATTAATAAGTGAATTAATAGAAGGTGTGTATGAAGGGGCAGAGTATAGATTTAATATTCCAAATGAAGTTGATTTAAATAAGTACACAGCAATTTCAATATACTGCGATAGGTATTCTGAAGATTTTGCATCTGCAAAGCTAATCAATATAAATTAAAAATAAAAAAATACATCAGTTTTTACTGATGTATTTTTTGTTTAATCTTTTTTAAATAAAATTCTGTTTTTAGAAGATTTTTTAGTAGTAGGTGCATCTGATTTAAATATAAACTTTTCTCCTTTTTTTGTTAAGGTATTGCTTGAAGAAGGAGATGTGTTTTTTTCTGTTTTTATATCAGGTAATTCTTTTGTATTAGATGCAGATTTACTATCTTCTAATTGCTTTGATAAGAAATTCATTAAAACATCATTATCAGATGGCTCAGAAAGTTTTGTAGGAGTATTTGTTTCATCATTTGAAATATTACTTGAAATATCCTGTAAAGCAGTATTTATTTCAGATATAACCTCGGCAGGGGTTTCAGTTTTATCTTTTGAAATATTATTAAAACTAATAACTTTTTCTTTATCACTAACTTCATCGTTTATTTCAACTACATTTGTTTTAGGCTCAAAAGAATCACTTTTTAGTGTGAATAAAGTGCTGATTTTATTTTCAGATGTATTTTCTTGGGTGATATCATCTTTTAGAGTGAATGTATGCGATTCATTTGAAGATTCAATAACATCATTAACTTTTTTTGTAATAGGCTCAAAAGTTTTATCAGTGTTTATATTGATTTCTGGAGTTGTTTTAATTTCTTCATCAGAAGAAAATAGCTGACTAATTGAAACAGCAGATGTGATTTCAGGTGTAGTATCTTTTTCAATATTGGCTTGACTCGTTTTCATTTTATCGATAATTTCAAGTTCATCAGATGAAAATAAACTGCTTATTGATATAGAAGGTTTAGGTGTAACTTCTTCTTTATCTTCTAAAGTAATAATAGGCGTTTTTATTTGAATCTCTTCAAAGTTGCTAGTGTTTGTATCATTTGTAAATAATGAGCTAATAGCAGGTTTATATTCTTCTTTTTGGGTGTAAGCCATATTATCTTGCTCTTTTTCACTAGAATTAATTGATAAATCAGTGTCGGATTTTAAAGTGAACAGCTGGCTGATGGATTGAGCTGTGCTATTTTCATTAGTGTCGATAGTATCATTAGATGCACTAGCTGATACTTCGATAGTTTTTTCTTTAGTAGCAGAAATATCTTCTTTAGCATCAGAGAATAAAGATAAAACAGCTCTTTCTTTATCAATGCTTTCAATATTTTCTTCTACAATAGTAGAGCTATTATCAACTTCAATGCTATTATCTAAAATTAAATCTTCAAATTCAGAGGCTGGATTTACTAATGTTCCTTGCTTAGAAACATTTACAGCCATTGAAGCAGTGAAAATTCCAAGAAGTGTGAAGGCGATATTTAAAGTTAAGCTAGAAATAGTATAATCATCTTTAAGAATTGAATAAACAGCACTTGCAAGATAAGTTGCATTTGTTAATAAGAATGTTGCCATACCGAAAATATAAATGCTTGAAAAACTTGAAGGTGTAGGGTAGTTTATACTTCTAAATATTGCTAATAAAAATAATAATATCGATGAAGAACAAAGGCTTTCAAATAAATATATAGTATTATTAGTTGATGATACATCAAAAAGTATTGTTTGCAGGGAAAGTCCTATAGCAAATGCACTTAAAGGAATCATATAAAATAAATTAGCAATAGAATTCTTATCTCGAGAAAAGCTATAAAAAACAAATCCAACGCCAGCTAATAGCATAAACATATCAAGTTGAGATGTGCTACCAAAGTTCATAAAATAGTAAGTTAAAAAAGCAAAGCCTGTTATTAGGGAAAGAATTTTTGGAAATGTTGGAACTTTGAATTTATCAAAGCTTTTATTAGAGCAAACTAAAGTTGAAGCACAAATTAAGATTAGATAAATTATAGCTAATAATATTGGATCTGAAACTAATTTAAGTTCAAGATTATTTTGAAGGTATTCAAGCTCCATTAATCTAGTTGCAAGCCCAGAAATACCAATAAGTAGTAATAAGAAATTCAAAAAAAGTGTCATTTAATGCTCCTTAGATTTTGTAATAATTTATTGATTATAATAATAAACTTATAAAAAACAATATATTCTATATTGTAATATAAATAATAAAAAAATACAAGTAAATTTAAAGTGAGGATTAAAAATGAAAAAATTTTTATCGGTTTTTGTTGTGTTGATGGTGGTTAATTTTCTAACTCCAACATTGTTTTACTTAGTGAGTGAGATGAGTGTGCCAGATGCTGTTAGTCAAGAGATGGAAGAAGAGTTAGTCATAGATGAAATGGAAAAAGAAAATATTGATAATGAAAATATTCAAATCGAAAACACTAATGAGAATGAAGAGTTTTTTAGCGATAAGGTAACTTTATATAATTTAGAAACAAGTACTGCAACAGAAATTAATGTTATAGACTATTTAATTGGAACAGCTGCGTGTGAAATGCCAAGTTTTTATGAAACAGAAGCTATAAAAGCACAAATGGTTGCAGCTTATAGCTATTATCTATATGTAATGGATAATCCTACATATTTGGAAACATCCTTAGTTCCGTATAATGAAAGTTTGCTGCAAGGCTTTGCCTCAAAAGAAAAATTAATGGATTATTGGCAATTAGATTTTGATAAACATTATTCAAAATATTTAAGAGCAGCTAATGAAGTTTTAGGTGATGTATTAACTTATGATGGCGAGCCTATTTTAGCATCATATTACGCTGTGTCATCAGGGATTACTCAAAGCAGTGAAGATGAATGGGGGCAAACGCTTGAGTATCTAGTTAATGTGGATAGCTCATTTGATGCAGTGAGCGATGATTATATGCAAATGGTTTCATATTCAGCACAAGAGATGTATGATAGATTAATTACTGGGTTTGCAGGCTTTGATGAATTAAATATTAGTGAGGCACAGGAATGGTTTTCCAATATCGAATATACAGCAGGAGGATATGTAAAAACTATTAAAATAGATGAAACTTTTGTAAGTGGAAAAGATTTTAGAAATGCAATGGCATTACCATCATCTTCATTTATGGTATTTTTTGAAGATGGAAACTTTTCAATAGCTACAAAAGGGTATGGACACGGGGTTGGATTAAGCCAATTTGGTGCTAATGAATTATCACAGCAAGGAAAAACATACAAAGAGATATTAGAACATTATTATCCAAATACTATACTCCTTGAAAAAACATAAAAATTGATATATAATTAACTATATATATTATAAAAGGAGAAGTGTTATGAACTTTAAAGAATTAGCTTACTCAATAGAGGATTTATTAATTAGATACAGACGAGATTTTCACATGGAACCTGAGGTTTCTTTTAAAGAAATTAAAACTAATGCTAAAATAATAAAATTTTTGCAAGATAATAATATTGAAATTCAGCCTATCGACTCTGGGTATTCAGTAGTGGGGATAATAAGAGGTGCAAAAGAAGGGAAAACTATAGGGCTTAGAGCAGACATAGATGCGCTTCCAATGCCAGAATTAAATGAAAAATCATATAAATCAAAGCATGAAAATGTAATGCATGCTTGTGGGCACGATGCTCATACAGCTGTTTTAATGGGAACAGCACTTTTATTAAATCAAGTTAAAGATGAATTAAACGGCAATGTTAAACTATTTTTCCAAGCAGCAGAAGAGGAAGTTCCAGGAGGAGCGATTGGAATGATTAACGCAGGTTGTCTTGAAAATCCAAAAGTAGATGCAGTTACAGCTTTTCATGTGAATACAGGGCTTGAATGCGGAAAGATAGCTTATTGTAAGGGTGCATCACAGGCGTCCCCAGACACTTTTAAAATTAAAGTAAAAGGCGTTGGTGGGCATGGTGCATATCCACATAAAACAATCGATCCAGTTGTGGTTTCAGCAAATTTAATTGTTTTAATTCAAAACATTGTTTCACGTTCAATTGATCCAATACAATCAGGCGTTATCACAGTTGGTAGTATTCATGGTGGCTCAAAAGAGAATATTATTGCAGATGAAGTTAGCATGCTAGGAACTATTCGCTCTTTAGATAAAGATGTGAGAACACAGCTTCATAAAAGGCTAAAAGAAGTGTGCGAAGGCGTTGAAATTAGCTTTAATTGTAAAGTTGAGCTTGAAATAATAAAAGGTTATCCAGTTGTTGTTAATAGTAAGGATTTTATAGAAAATCATATAGTAAGTTCAGTAGAAAAAATCGTTGGCAAAGAAAACGTTGCAACAGATAAAATACCAACGATGGGCGGAGAAGATTTTGCATACTTTTTAGAACATTGCGAAGGAGCAATGGGATCGCTAGGCGCAGGGAATAAATCTAAAGGCATAACAATAGGAGGGCATAATTCATTATTCGATATTGATGAAAATTGCCTTGCAATAGGTGCAGCATCATTATCACAAATTGCATTTGATTTTTTAAATAATTAATTGATAAAACAGTTTTTTGTAATTATATTTTATAAAAAACTGTTTTATTATTTATGGTTTTATGATAGAATATAAGCTATTAAATAAAAGAAACGGATATAAAAATGAAAATAGCTTTAGTTAGTGTAAATAGTAAATACATCCATTCATCTCTAGGGGTTTGGTATCTCTTTGCAGCGGCAAAAGAGATAGGAATGGGAAAAAATGTTGATATAATAGAGGCAACTATCAATCAGCCTATTAATGATATTATAGAAGAAATATTGCAAGAAAATTATGATGTAATTGGATTTTCTACATATATTTGGAATATAGAAGTTATAAAAAAAGTTGCATCAGTTGTTAAAAATCTTCGCCCAAAAACTAAGGTTTTTTTTGGAGGTCCTGAGGCAAGTTTTGATTGTGATAGTTTAATATCACAGCCGTTTGTCGATTTTATAATTTCAGGCGAGGGAGAAGAAGTTTTTCAAAATTTATTGAAAACAGATTTTGAAATACAAGATAATATAATTAAAGGCGGAATTTCAAAATATATTAACCCATATACTCAGGAATATTTTGATAAACTAGGCGGAAGAATTGTTTATATAGAAACAAGTAGGGGATGCCCGTTTAGTTGTGCATTTTGTTTATCGGGCAGAAATGAAAATGTTAGATTTTTTGATTTTGATGAATCGATGAATAATTTAATTAAACTTGCAAACTCAGGAACTCAAACAGTTAAATTTGTTGATAGAACTTTTAATTGTAATGATAAAAGAGCATTAGAAATATTTAAATTTATAAATAAAAAATTTGAAGAAGGAGAAATACCAGATAATGTTGTTTTTCATTTTGAAATAGAAGCAGAGTTATTTTCAAAACAAACTATTGATTATTTAAAATTAGTGCCAGAAGGATTATTTCAATTTGAAGCAGGGTTGCAAAGCCTTAATTCAAAAACGCTAAAAGCTGTTTATAGAAATGATAAAATAGAAAAATTAGTTGCAAATTTAAAAGAAATTGCAAAAATAGATAACATACATTTGCATATTGATTTAATAGCAGGTCTTCCATTTGAAGATTTTCAAAGTTTTAAAAATGGGTTTAATTTAGCTTATGAAATAAACGCTGATGTAATACAGCTTGGTTTTTTAAAATTATTAAAAGGTTCTCGATTAGAACTTGAAAAGGAAGAACATAATTTTATTACACAAGAATTTTCTCCATATCAAGTTATGGAAAATAAATATATATCATATAATGATTTAGTAAGGCTT
>CAZVOQ010000060.1:8753-9029 GCA_964628475.1 uncultured Oscillospiraceae bacterium
CAAATTTAAAGGAACAATAGCGTATGTTTTAGAAAAATTAAATCTTGAAGCTTTTGATTTCTTTTTACTTTTTGGTGAATACATAAAAGAAAAAGGCGTTAAAAATCCATCGTTTGATTTATACGCAAGCCATTTGTTTGATTTTTTATTAAAAAATAAAAAAATTAATGAGAATGAATTAAGAGATATAATGTCTGTAGATTATATGGTTTGTCACAATACAGGAAAGCTTCCTAAATTTTTGCAGATATTCGATAAGAGATTAAAAGATATTTC
>CAZVOQ010000061.1:0-8934 GCA_964628475.1 uncultured Oscillospiraceae bacterium
CAATGGTAAAGAATTTACAGTTGATGAAACTGGCGTAGTTAATTCAATATTAGCTGAAACTGGAAAAGTTAAAACAGAAATTTCAAACTTTGAAGTTACTCTACTATCAGATATAATCTTATCAGATGCTTTTGTAAGTGTAATTCCAGAAAATCTTCAAGGTGCATATATTTCTGCTACTGATTTACTAGAAAAAGCAGGCGTTAGCACAGAAGATTTTGAATTAAATGTTATTGGTAAAATAAATAATCTTGACCAATTAAAAAATCAAGCTGAAAGCGCATTTAATAATGAAATTCAAAAATTAAATGGCGAAATTGAAAAAGTTGAGCAAATACTTGCAAATGTAAATTCAATGACTGTTACTGAATTAGAAGCAGCTTTAGAAGCTATCAACAGTGAGTGCCAATACATAAAAGTTGAAGTTACTGGCGAAACTGCTAATAAAGATGCAGGAACTGCTGATATTACAATCAAATTATTCTCAACAATTAGTTCAGATTATGAATTATTATCTTTAACAGCTAAATTAAAAATTGATCCAATTGTTATTGATGTAACTGCTAGCAATCAAACAATTAATGCAGGTGGCATAATTAACCAAACTATGTTTACAATTACTACTCCTCTAGCTACTGATTTAGCTACAGAAGCTGCATCTGCAATCGTTCTTGTTGCTGATACAACAACTAATACAATTAAAGCTGAACTTGCAAATGGTGTTGTAAACTTTGTATTAAATTCAACTGATGGCGTTTTAACGGTTAATACAGTTGTTAATCCAACACCAGCACCAGTACCAGTACCAGGACCTATAACAGATCCAGTAGATCCAACACCTGTTACAGTAACACTTCCTACAATTCCAGACACAGAAGTTGAAATTGAAGATCAAGAAGTTCCAGAAGGTGATGCTCCAGAAGAAGAAGAGGATGAAGTAGCAGAAGTTTCAATCGAAGATGCACAAGTTCCATTATCTTCAGGCGATTCTGGTTCATCATGGTGGATGTTTGCTTTAGCTGCAATCCTAGGATTACTTTTAATCATATTCTTAATTGCAAAAAGAAAAAAAGAAGATGAAGAAGAAGTAGAAGCATAATTATTCCAATTACGTTTTAAATATATGTCTAAGAAAAAGATGGTAGATTTTATCTACCATCTTTTTTGTTTGTAATATTAATGCGCAAAAATGAATTTTTGCCTAAAAAGTAAACTAAAAAAACTAATAAAAAAATGCAAAAAACTCTATTGACATTCGTAATATTATGTGCTAAACTTAACATTAGTTATATTAAACTAACTTAAATTCTGTCTTGCTAAATCGAGGCAGTTAAAATTTATTTAAGCAATTAGCGAAAACTAACTTAAGTGTTAAATTAACTGAATAAATTTATATTAATTTACACAAGAAAATTTAAGTATTAAAAACTATATTTTAAAAAAGGGGACATAAATGATTAGCGAAAAAGTTTTAATTGAACAATGTGCTTTAACTTTATCTGGCATAAAAGTTGCGAATTTATTCACTGTTAGATTTAATAATAAAGAAGAATTACATAAGGATATTGAATTTTGGAACAATAAATTTAATGATAAAGGAATTGAAGTAACCCTTTTAAAAATCAGTTATAATTCTGCTCTTATTTATGTTTATAGAAAAGAAATGCTTATAAAAGATTTAAATGATGATTCCGCAAAAGAGATACTAAAGATGTATGGTTATAAAGATTTATCAGTGAAATCGGCTTTAAGTAAACTTTCAAGAAGATTGTATTCATCAAATGAGTTTCCGCATGAGATTGGCTTATTTTTAGGATATCCAATAGAAGATGTTAAAGGATTTATATGCAATAAAGGTAAAGACTGTAATTTATGTGGCTATTGGAAAGTTTACTCGAACACACAGCAAGCATTAGATAAATTTGCAAAATATGATAAATGCAAGGCAGTGTATAAAAGGTTATGGGCCGATGGTAGAGATATTATGCAGCTTACTGTTAAAAAAAGGTATGCTGCTTAGTATATATAAAATATTTAATATTAAATTAAAAGGAGATTTTTATTATGAGCAAAGTTGCAGTAGTTTATTGGAGTGGCACAGGCAATACTGAAATCATGGCGAATTGTGTGGCAGAAGGTGCTAAATCTAAAGGAGCAGAGGTTGAAGTTTTAACATGTGAAAACTTCTCAAAAGATATGGTAGCTTCATACGATAGCATAGCTTTTGGTTGCCCTTCAATGGGAGCTGAAGTTTTAGAAGAAACAGAATTCCAACCAATGTGGGATGATGTTAAAGATTCTTTAGCTGATAAAGTTGTGGTTTTATTTGGCTCTTATGATTGGGGCGATGGCGAATGGATGCGAAACTGGGAAGAAGAAACAACAGCTAAGAGTGTTGAAACTTATATATGTTGCAACACACCAGATCAAGATGCGGAAACTGCTTGCAAAGAGCTAGGTGAAAAATTAGCATAATAATTAAAAGCCTAAGGAATATTTCTTAGGCTTTTATCTTTTTTGGAGTTTGAATGAATAATAAAAAAACATTAATAAATATCTCAAGACGTCTGTTACTAGATGATTCTTTAACTGAAAAAAGAATTACAAAATTATTATACATATCACAAACAAGTTTAAGAAATTTGTATAACGAAAATTTTAAATTACCTCCTAAAAAATATATTCATTTAGTAAAGATGAAAAGGGCACAAACTTTACTAAGAATATCAAATAAACAAATAGGTGAAATTGCTAATATATCAGGATATGTGAATTCTAGTAAATTTTCTAGTGCATTTAAAAAGATATATGGCGTTACACCGTCGAAGTTTAGAGAAATTTGCGATTTTGGAGTAGAGAAAAAATAAATAGTATGATAAAATTAATTACTTAGATATTTTAGGAGGATAATTATATGTTAAAATTTATAACAAAACAACATAAGCTAATATTTGCAGCAGGTGCAGCAACTGGAGTTGCAGTACTTGGATTTTTAAAAACAAAAAAAGCTCGTGAGTTAGCAGTTAAAGGTGTTGCTAGTGGAATAATGCTAAAAGATAAAGTTCTTGAAAATGTTGCAAATATTCGCGAAGAAGCTGAAGATATTTGTTCAGAAGCAAAAACAGTGGCTAAAGCTGATTGCGAATGTGAATGTGAATCAGAAGAAGTTACTTGCGAAATAAACTAAGGAGAGGTTTATGAAATATCACATAGTATGTGATAAGCCTGGTCGTTTAAGAATTCGCTTTGGTAAATACATAATAACTCAGGAGCAGTGCTACGGTTTAAGTGAGCTGCTCCTTTCTTTAAATGGAGTTGAAAATGTTAAAGCGAATACTATTAACGGCTCTGTGCTTATAGAATATAATAAGAAATCTGCAAGGAGTTTAATTTTAAATACTATATCAAAACTTACATTAAGCTCTATGCCAATAGCAGAGCCAACACAAGAAGAGAAAGCACTTATTTTAGAAAACGATATAAAAAAGAAAATAGTTAAACATTTTTGCTATCACACAGCAAGATATTTCTTCTTACCAGCAATACCACATAGAATTTATACTATTTATAGGGCTATTCCTTATATAATAAGTGGATTTAAATCTTTATCTAATAAACAGTTAAATGTTGAGGTTTTAGATGCTACTGCAATAGGAGCATCATTATTGTATAAAAATTATTCAACTGCATCTTCAACGATGTTTTTATTAAAACTATCAGATTTATTATTAGAATATGCTAATATGAGAGCTAAAAATGCATTAGCTAAAAGCTTAACTATTAATGTAGATAAAGTTTGGATGATTCGTGATGGAGTTGAAATTGAAGTAGCTACAAAAGAATTAGTTGTTGGTGATGTAATTCGTATACGAAAAGGCAGTTTAATTCCAGTTGATGGAACAGTGGTTTCAGGAGATGCACTTATTAATGAGGCTACGATGACAGGTGAGCCAATTCCAGTACATAAAACAATAGATAGCACTGTTTTTGCAGGAACAGTTTTAGAAGATGGCGAAATTGATATAAATATAATGAGTTTGCAAAGTGATTCTAGGATTGCAAAGATAATTGATTTAATCGACACCGGTGAAAAAGAAAAAGCTGCAGTTCAAACTAAGGCTGAAAGACTTGCAGATGATATAGTTCCGGTGAGTTTTGGTTTGTTTTTAGCAACATTAGTTTTAACGGGTAATTTAGCTAGGGCTATTTCTGTTTTAATGGTTGATTTTTCATGTGCTATTAAACTTACTACGCCTATTACCTTAATTTCAGCATTAAAAGAGAGCGTTAATAATGAAGTGCTTATTAAAGGTGGAAAATATCTTGAAATTTTATCAAGAGTAGACACTGTTGTTTTTGATAAAACAGGAACACTAACAAATGCAGTTCCAAAAGTATCAAAAATTATTGCTATGAATGATGATTACTCAGAAGATGAAGTATTAAAAATTGCAGCTTGCCTTGAAGAACATTTCCCACATAGCGTTGCTGCTTCAATAGTTAGCTATGCAAAAGAAAAGGGAATAAGCCATCCGGAAAGTCATGGAAAAGTTGAATATATAGTAGCTCATGGTATAGCTAGTAATTATGATGGAAAACATGCAATAATAGGAAGTAAACACTTTGTTTTTGAAGATGAAGGAGTTTTGTATCCAAAAGAAAAAGATGAGTTTATAGTAGGTGAAATAGGTAGTGATAGTGCTGTTTATCTTGCTATTGATAATAAATTGATAGGAATAATTTGTGTTAATGACCCACCAAGAGTTGATGCTAAAAAAACTATTAATCTATTAAAAAACGAAGGTATTAAAGATATTTATATGATAACAGGAGATGGGGAAAGCAATGCAAAATTCACATCTAATCTTTTAGGAATTGATAGATATTATGCCTCTGTGCTTCCAGATGGAAAAGCAGACATTATCCAACAATTAAAAGATGAAGGCAGAACTATTTTAATGGTTGGTGATGGGATAAATGACACTCCTGCTTTAAGTATTGCAGATGTATCTCTAACTTTAAATGGCTCATCTGATATTGCAAGAGAAGTTGCAGATATTTCTATTTTAACTCATGAATTATCAAAGATAGTTGAAACAAGGCGACTTGCTATTAAATTAATGAGAAAAATTTATAATCAATATGGCTTTATAGTATCATTTAATACTGCACTTATTTTGCTAGGCATTTTTGGAACAATAACAGCAGGAACATCGGCACTTTTACATAATGCATCGACTATAGCACTCACACTAACTTCGGCAAAGCAAGTTATGAAAAAAGATGATTATATTAAAAAATTGGGGGAATAGCAAATGAAACAACATAAATTTTGGTCTTATCTTGCAGTTTTTGCAATGGTAATGTGTATTTACACAGGATATAAACATAAATAATAAAACTGATTATTTTATAAATAATTATAAAATATATTATTTGACATAGTGATAATTCAATGATAATATAAAAGTAGATATATGCATTTAATTCAAAGGATAATTTTTAAAATTAGCGAAAATTAGTTTCGCTTTAAATAAAATTTAACGGAGGTTTACTATGCACAAAAGTGAAAAAATCATTTCATCATTTGATGGGACTAAACTATTTATTAAAACAGATTTACCTAAAAATCCAATAGCAATAACTGTTATTGTTCATGGATTATGCGAGCATCATGGAAGATATGATCACTTAGTTAATCAATTTTTAGAAAGTGATATTGGCACTTATCGTTTTGATCATCGCGGACATGGCAGAAGTGAAGGTGAAAAAGCTCATTTAACTACTTATAATGAACTTTTAGACGACACTAATGTGTTAGTTGATTTAGCAATAATGGAAAATCCTAATATACCTGTGTTTTTATTAGGGCATAGCATGGGTGGATACACAGCCTCATTATATGCTGTTAAATATCCAGATAAAAAAATAAAAGGGATAATAACTAGTGGTGCATTAGTTAATGACACGAAAGGCCTTATCACTTCGCTGCCAAAAGGAATGGATGTTTTAACAGCACTTCCAAATGAGCTTGGAGATGGTGTTTGTAGTGTGAAAGAAATTGTGGATTGGTATAAAATAGATCCACATAACGGAAAAACCTTTACTGCAGGCTTATGTTATGCTATAACCGAGGGAATAAACTGGGTTAAAGATAAAATATCTGAATTTAAATATCCAGTTTTAATTTTACATGGAGAAAACGATGGTATAGTTAGCTATCAAGACAGTGAATATCTATTTAAAAATATTTCTTCAAAAGATAAATCATTAAAAATATATGGCAATTTATTTCACGAAATATTTAATGAGTATGTAAAAGTGGAAGTAATAGGGGATGCTATTACTTGGATAGAAAATAGAATATAATAAAAAACTCTACTGATAGAATTAATCTATTAGTAGAGTTTTATTTATTTACCATTTAGAAAAAAATCGATATATAAATCCATATCATCTTGTGCGTCACTTAGCCATTTTTTTGAATCTCTTTTATTGGGATTTATACAAAAATCGTAAACATGGCCTCTAGCTGCTCGCATTAAGCACTGAGTCATGATTTCACTATTTTTTGTGCAGCTAATTAAATTGTTTTCTTTTCCTTCATTAATAGTATCAGTTATTAATCCAGCAAGAACCCTCTGATTAGTAAACATATCTTGGGCATAGCATTTTATATGGGCGATATATATTTGCTGAATATATTCAAAATCTTCTTGTTCAATAGCAATTAAATAAATTGAAATAATTTTTTTTATTTTTTCAATCGCATTATTGCAATCAGAAAAATTAAAATTAATAAATAAATTATCTATATATCTATGACTGAATAATAAAGCGTGTTCTTTACTTTGAAAATATGTATAAAATGTTCCAGTAGAAACATTTGCTTGCTTACAAATTTCTCGTATTGTTAATTTATCAAAAGGGATTTGTTTCATCATGCGAACAACCGTGCTTTGTATAGATGCTTGCGTTTGCAGTGCCGAAACTTGCCTACTAGTTATATTTTTCATTTTTAATCCTTACAATATAGTGTAATATTTGATTTAGTTATTTTCTACAAATATTATACTTTTTTTTCTACTAAAAATCAATATAAAATATATAAAAGTGTATTGACTTTTATTGGAAATAAGTCTAAAATAAAATTAATGAACACGTTCAATGAACAAGTTAAGTAATATAAAATGCATTTAGGAGGAGTTATGAATTCTTTTGTTAAAGTAATTAAAGTTGATGATCCATGTAAATCAGCGTATGAGGCAATTAAAGCAGTAATTAATGAAGATGTAAAAGGAAAAAAAGTTTTGTTAAAACCGAATGTTGGATTTGATGGAGCGGCAAAATCAGGTTTATCTACACACCCTGAAGTTATAAGAGGGATTATACAATATTTAAATGAGAATGAAGCAGGCGAAGTTTTTGTTGGAGATAGTTCGGTTATAGGAGTTGACACAGATAAAGCACTCAAAGCTGCTGGAATATATGATGTATGCCAAGAAGAAGGTGCAATTTGTCTTGATTTAAATACTTCAGGGCCTATTGAGAAAAAAATAGAGAATGGCTATGTTGTTGATAGCATACTGCTTTCTAATATCTTATATGATGTTGACATTGTTATATGTGTGCCTGTTATGAAAACGCATATGTATACTGGTGCAAGCTTAAGTATAAAAAATATGAAAGGAGGAATGTATAAACGAGAAAAAAATAAACTCCATCGATTAACAAAAGAAGTGCCTGAAGGAAGAAATGAAAGAGCTTTAGATTTTGGAATTTTAGATTTAACAACAGTTTTATACCCAGATTATGTTGTAACAGACGGAGTAGTTGGAATGGAAGGATTTGGCCCATCGGGTGGAACACCAAAACCTTTTGGCTATATAACTGCATCTGCTTGTCCTGTTTCTTGTGATATGATATCATTAAAATTAATGGGGCTTGAACTTGAAGAAGTCGGGCATGTTAAACTAGTTGCTGAAAGTAGAAATGTTACTTACGATACTATTAAGGTTGAGCCAGCTGATTATATAAAATACAAAGATCAATTCATAACACCAGCTCAAGCAAGATTATCTTTAAATTGCGAAAATTTAGAATATGTTGATGAAAGTGCATGTAGTGCATGTCATGCAACATTAACTCAATTTTTAAGATACCATTCAGATAAATTTAAAGATAGCGAAAAAGTTACGATATTTGCTGGAAAAGATATAGATCCAGAACATATTAAAGCATGCGGAAAAAATGCCTATTTAGTAGGTGTTTGTACAGCGAAATACAAAGATTTAGCTCCTTATTGCAAAGGATGTCCACCTGTAACCTCAGAAATGCTAAAAATGATATGGAATATGTACGGAGTTACAATAAATGCTATTGGAAATGGTGCTACTAATCTTCAAACAATGAACTATAAAATTGTATTAAACCCTTATAACGGATTAAATGAAGAAGTAATAAATAAAATTTTGCCATCTCATATAGTTGTTTTTGATGAAAAAGATACATCTATTGCCACAAACACGCAAGCAGAAGTATATGCTGTATTTGAAGGTGATAAGATAGTTTGTGAAGGATTTAATAATGAAATAAAAACAGAATTTGGATCTATCACTTATTTAAAATCAATTAAAAGTAATACTGTGGGCGCAGTTATATTAAATATTGAAGGAATGATTTTCTTATACGCTTATAGTGAAGTAAATATTGAAGAAATAACTCAAAATATTGAAGCTGTAATTTTTTCAAACGAAGAATTAGAAAAAGAATTTATAATCGGTTTGCAAAGTGAATTTTCACCAAAACTTTTTGCAACACTTAATTTTACAACTCCAATACTTGCTATTGAAAATAGCGAAGTTAAAAATTTAAGCACAGGAAATAATTTTACTTATACAAATCAAGCAGGTCAGGCAGTTTCAAATGCAAAAG
>CAZVOQ010000062.1:0-8778 GCA_964628475.1 uncultured Oscillospiraceae bacterium
CAGATTAATGAACCTGTATGTCTAACTGGTAATTCGCCTTTATGAGCTTTGTAGCCATCAAAAATCGTGTTTAAGATACCCTCGCCTTTAGTGTCAGTTAAGAATTCACTTCTGTAGCCAAATAATCCACGAGAAGGCATTTTAAATTCAACTCTCATACGAGTTTCGCCTTGAGGTGCCATTTGAACAAGCTCAGCTTTTCTTGTTGAAAGTTTTTCGATAACGCTACCTTGGTATTCTGTTGGAACATCTACAACAACGTGTTCGTATGGTTCTAATAGATTTCCGTTTTCATCATTTTTTAGTAAAACTTTTGGTGGTGAAACTTGGAATTCATATCCTTCACGACGCATATTTTCAATAAGGATTGAAAGGTGCATTTCACCTCTACCCATAACCTGGAAACTTTCGCTTGAAGTTGAATCTGTCACTTTTAAAGCAACGTCTTTTAATAATTCTTTTTGAAGTCTATCTCTAATTTGTCTTGATGTTACGAATTTGCCTTCTTTTCCTGCAAATGGAGAATCATTAACAGCAAAAGTCATTTCAACAGTTGGCTCATCAATCGCAACGAATTCAATTGGTGCAATATTAGTAGGATCACAAAATGTGTTACCGATTGAAACTTCTTCAATACCTGAAACGATGATAATATCGCCAGCAGAAGCAGATTCAACTGGAACTTTATTTGTTCCTTCAAAAGCGTAAATTGCAGTGATTTTACCTTTTCTTTTAACTGATTCATCATTCCAATCACAAACAGCAACTTCTTGGCCAACTTTAATTGTGCCTGATTCAATTCTACCAACTGCTGTTCTACCAACGAAACTGTTATAATCAACGTTTGAAATTAGCATTGAGAATGGAGCATCAACTTCAACTTTTGGAGCGTCGATGTATTCCATAACAGTTTTAAATATAGGTTCAAAATCTGTTCCGCGAACTTCTGGTGAGTAGTTTGCGATACCTTCTCTGCCTGAACAGAAAATCATTGGGCTATCTAATTGTTCATCAGTAGCGCCTAAATCCATTAATAATAATAGGATTTCATCGATAATTTCTTTAATTCTAGCATCTGGTCTATCGATTTTATTTATAATAATAACTATTGATAAATCTTGAGCTAATGCTTTTTCTAAAACGAAACGTGTTTGAGGCATTGGGCCTTCTGCCGCATCAACTAATAGTAGAACACCGTCTACCATTTTTAAAACCCTCTCAACTTCTCCGCCAAAATCCGCATGCCCTGGAGTGTCAACTATATTAACTTTAACATCGCCATATCTAAAAGAAGCATTTTTTGCAAGGATTGTAATCCCTCTTTCTCTTTCGATATCGCCTGAGTCCATAACTCTTTCATTTACTACTTGATTTTCTCTAAATGTACCGCTTTGTTTTAGCATTTGGTCAACTAAAGTTGTTTTACCATGGTCAACGTGAGCTATAATTGCAATATTTCTTAAATCTTGTCTATTCATTTTAACATTTATTCCTTCCTAAATACTATCCATCTTCCCGTATCCTATATATATTACTCTATTTTAATAATATAATCAAGTATATTATTGGTGAATTAAATAAAAATTTACAATTTTTTTGTATAAAATACAAAATTTAATAAATTTGAAAGTTTTGTTATAAAAGTTGAAGAAAATTTAAGATTATGTTATAATAAAGTGTTTAAGAATATAATGATAATATATAAAGAAAGGAATAGCAAAGCGCGATGAGAATTTTAGGAATAGACCCTGGCTATGCAATAGTTGGATATGGAACAGTTCAATTAGAAAAAAATAAATTTTATCCAATAGAGTTTGGCGCTATAACAACAAAGGCTCATACGAATTTTGAAGATAGATTAGAAGTTGTGTACACAAAGCTTGATGAAGTTATTAAACGAACAAAGCCCGACGCACTAGCAATCGAACAGCTATTCTTTACTACAAACCAAAAAACCGTTATTCAAGTTGCCCAGGCAAGGGGAGTTATCATACTTTGCGCTAGAATGAATAATGTGCCTGTTTTTGAGTATACCCCACTTCAAGTTAAGCAATCGGTGGCAGGGTATGGAAAAGCTTTAAAAAAGCAGGTTCAAGAAATGGTGAAAATTCTTTTAAGATTAGAAAAAACACCAAAACCCGATGATACTGCCGATGCGCTAGCGATTGCTATTTGTCATGGGCATTCCTATAAATCAAAATTACTAACAGCACGAGGCAAAATGTTTTGATATTTTGCAAAAAGAAAAGGAAGTGTTTTAAATGATATATTCTCTTACAGGAAAACTTATAGAAAAAGCATTAGATGAAATGGTTATAGATGTTAATGGAGTGGCTTATTTAGTTCACATACCATCGACGGCGCATTCAGTTATCCCAGCCATAGGACAAAATTTTACTATATACACATATCTAAACGTTAAAGAAGATGATATGGAGCTTTATGGATTTGCAACTAAAGAGGAGCAAAAAGCTTTTAAAATTTTAATTAGCGTTTCAGGAGTAGGCCCAAAAGTTGGGCTTGCGATACTATCTGTTTTATCTTTTGATAGAATAGCGCTAGCCGTTTCAAGTGGAGATTTTAAAACATTCACTGCCGCAAACGGAGTAGGCCCAAAACTTGCACAAAGAATAGTTTTAGAATTAAAAGGAAAATTTGATAGCCTTTCAGCTGGAGGGATTTCTCTAAGCGATATTTCAAATGCTACTTCAACTGATACAAAAGGGATTTCTCAAGCTATTTCAGCGCTTGTATCTCTTGGGTATTCTCAAAGTCAGGCGGCGCTTGCAGTTAGTAAATTAGATGCATCTTTAGATGTTCAGGAATTAATAAAACAAGCATTAAAACAAATTTCAGGAGGTAGGTAGAAGTGAATGAAATTGCTTTTCAAGATATGGATAGGCTTATCTCAACAGCAGAAATAGCAGAAGATAGCGATAATGAAAATTCGCTAAGGCCCAAAACACTAGATGAATATGTTGGGCAAGAAAAATTAAAAGATAATTTAAATGTTTATTTGCAAGCTGCAAAAATGAGAGGCGAAAGCTTAGACCATATTTTATTATACGGCCCTCCCGGCCTTGGAAAAACTACGCTTGCAGGAGTTATTGCAAATGAGATGGAAGTTAATATAAAAGTAACTTCAGGCCCTGCAATTGAAAAACCAGGTGATTTAGCAGCACTTTTAACAAATCTTGAAGAAGGCGATGTTTTATTTATAGATGAAATTCATCGCATGTCAAGGCAGATAGAAGAAGTTTTATATCCAGCATTAGAAGATTTTGCCCTTGATATAATAATTGGAAAAGGCCCTAGTGCACAATCAATTAGGATTAATCTTCCAAAATTCACTTTAATTGGAGCAACAACTAGAGCTGGGCAACTATCAAATCCTTTAAGAGATAGATTTGGAGTTATTTTAAAACTGGAAATGTATACAAATGAGGAACTTGCTAAAATTATTAATCGCTCAGCTAGTATTCTTGGAATAGATTCAGATGAAGAAGGCGCACTCACTTTGGCTAGATGCTCAAGGGGCACACCAAGGGTTGCCAATAGATTATTAAAAAGAGTTAGAGATTTTGCACAGGTTAAAGGAGATGGCATTATCGATAATAAAATTGCAAAATTATCGCTTGATAGGATGGATATAGATGCTCTTGGCCTTGATGCTATGGATAGAAACGTTATGAAAACTATTATAACTATTTATAATGGTGGGCCAGTAGGCCTTGAAACTTTAGCGGCAGTAATTGGCGAAGAAGCAATAACTTTAGAGGATGTGTGTGAGCCTTATTTAATGCAACTTGGATTTTTAGCAAGAACTCCAAGGGGCAGGATTTGCACAGATTTAGCATATAAACACCTAGATATTAAAAATAATAATATCGCACAGCAATCATTAGAAGATTTATAGATTAGGAGATAAAATAATGGGTAGATTATTTGGAACAGATGGAATTAGAGGAATAGCAGGAGAAGAGTTAACTCCTGAGTTATGCCTTAATGTAGGTAGAGCAGCGGCTTTAACGCTAACGGGCGAATTAAATCATAAGCCAAAAATTTTAATAGGAAAAGACACAAGGATTTCAGGCGATATGATTGAAACAGCTCTTTCAAGTGGATTTTGTAGTGTTGGAGCAGATGTTATAACTATCGGCGTTGTACCAACTCCAGCTGTTGCTTATTTAGTTAAAAAATATGGCTGTGATGCTGGCGTTATGATATCAGCAAGCCACAATCCAACAGAATTTAACGGAATTAAAATTTTTAATGGTGAGGGATATAAATTAGCGGATGCTATTGAAGATAAAATAGAAAATTTAATTGAAAATCCTAGTCGAATGAAAAATTTAGTGGGCGAGGGAATAGGCAGAATATCTCATGTTGACACTGGCGTTACAGACTATGTTGATTTTATGAAAACAGCAGCGACTGAAGATTTATCTTGCATGAAAGTGCTTTTTGATTGTGCTAATGGCTCTGCTACGGCTACTGCAAAATTAATATTTGATTCACTCGGGGTAAAAGCTACATATGTTGGCGATACTCCAAATGGAATTAATATTAATAAAGATTGTGGCTCAACTTATATTAGTAATCTTGCAAAACTAGTAAAAGAAGGCGATTACGATTGTGGTATTGCTTTTGATGGTGATGCTGATAGATGCCTTGCAGTTGATGAAAAAGGCGATGAAATTGATGGAGATAAAATCATTGCTATTTTAGCTACAAGAATGAAAGCCGAAGGAAAATTAAATGAAGATACAGCTGTTGTAACAGTTATGTCGAACTTAGGCTTTATTAAGCATATGGCAAAAAGAGGCATTAAAGTTAGAACAACGGGTGTTGGTGATAGATATGTTTTAGAGGATATGATTGAAAATAATCTATGCCTTGGTGGAGAGCAATCAGGACACGTTATATTAACTCATCATGCCACAACTGGTGATGGGCAACTAACAGCGATTTCTTTATTAAATTATTTTGCAAAAGAAAAAGCAGATAAAAAAGTTAGTGATTTTAATAGCTGTTATTCTAAATTCCCACAGGTGTTATTAAATTTAAAAACAACTAATGAGAAAAAAGAAAAATATAAAACAGATGAATATATAGAAGGCTTTATCGAAGCAAAACAGCAACAATTAATGGGGCTTGGTAGAGTTTTAGTTAGATTAAGTGGAACAGAGCCATTAATAAGAGTTATGGTTGAGGGCGAAGATTTAGAAATTATAACAAATGTGGCAAATGAAATTATTGATAAAATAAAATCAAGATTAGGGATATAATCCCTTAAAATAAAGGATAATAAAATGAGAGATAAAAATAGCTGGGAAGATTATAAACTACTAGATGCCACCGATGGAATGCGCCTTGAGAGCTGGGGAGGAATTATTCTAGTTCGCCCAGATCCGCAGGTGGTTTGGAAGTCGGCTCGCAAAAGCGATTTATGGGAAAAAGCCCACGCAGTTTACCATCGAAGCGAAAAAGGTGGCGGAAACTGGGAAATTAAAAAAAGCTTTAAAGAAAAATGGAATATTAACTATAAAGATTTAAAATTCATTGTTTCTCCAACTGGATTTAAGCACACTGGATTATTCCCTGAGCAAGCCGTAAACTGGGATGAATACGCTAAAATGATTAAAAAAGAAAATAGAGAAATCAATGTTTTAAATCTATTTAGCTACACAGGCGGTGCCACTTTAGCTTGCGCAAAAGCAGGGGCAAAAGTTTGCCATGTTGATGCATCAAAAGGAATGGTTCAATGGGCAAGAGATAATGCTAAAATTTCAAATCTTTCAGATGCTCCTATCCGATGGATAGTTGATGATTGTATTAAATTTGTGCAAAGAGAAATCCGCAGAGGAAATAGATACGATGCTATTATTATGGATCCGCCAAGCTATGGCAGAGGCCCAAATGGCGAAGTTTGGAAATTGGAAGATAATATCTATGATTTAATTAAAATGTGTAGTGAAATATTAAGTGATGATCCATTGTTTTTTGCAATTAATAGCTACACAACAGGCGTTTCAGCTTCAACTATGGAATATATGATTGAAGAAGAAATCGGAACGAAATTCAAAGGTGTTGTTTCTAGTGATGAAATTGGCATAACTGTTCAATCGAGCAATAAAGCGCTTGCTTGCGGAAGTACTGCATTCTGGCAAAAATACTAAATAATAAGGAATTTAAAAATGATATCAGTTAAAAACTTATATTTTAAATATGATGAAGATAGAGAAAACGCATTAAATTCAGTTAATCTTGAAATAAATAAAGGCGAATTTGTTGCGGTGCTTGGCTCTAATGGCTGTGGAAAATCAACACTTGCAAAGCATTTTAATGCGATATTAACTCCAACGCAGGGCGAAGTTCTAATTGATGGTATGGACACAAATAATTATGAAAATACCTTTAAAATTCGTCAAAGAGTTGGAATGGTTTTTCAAAATCCAGATAATCAAATTGTTGCAACAATAGTTGAAGAGGATGTCGCGTTTGCGCTTGAAAATCTTGGAGTTGAGCCAAATGAAATAAGAAAAAGAATAGATGATGCAATGGAAAAAACAGGTGTTTATAAATTTAAAGATAAAGCACCGCATCAGCTTTCAGGCGGACAAAAACAAAGGGTTGCTATTGCGGGAATAATTGCTATGCGCCCAGATTATATTGTTTTAGATGAGCCAACTGCTATGCTAGATCCTGAGGGAAGAAGAAAAGTTTTAAAAACAATTAAATATCTAAATGAAGAATTTAATATAACAGTGATTTTAATAACTCACTATATGGATGAAGCAGCACAGGCTGATAGAGTTATCGTTATGAATGAAGGAAAAATTTTAGCAGATAATAATCCAAAAGAAATTTTTTCAAAGGTTGAATGGATTAAAAGCTTATCTCTTGATGTTCCTCAAACGAGCGAAATTGCACATGAATTATCAAAAGAAGGCTTTAATTTATCAACAAAAGCTATCTCGATAGATGAAGCAGCACAGCAGTTATACGAATTTTTAAAGGAGAAATAAATTGTCAGTTTTAAAAATTAGTAATCTTTCCTACACATATAATAAAGGTATGCCAAGTGAGTCTGTGGCTATAGATGATATTAACCTTGAAATAAATGAGGGAAGTTTCGTTGGAATAATAGGGCACACAGGCTGTGGAAAATCCACGTTAATCAGCCATTTTAATGGATTAAATAAGCCTCAAGAAGGAAATATTTATCTAAATGGAAAAGATATGTGGAAAGATTACAATAATATTAGAGATGTTCGCTTTGAAGTAGGATTAGTATTTCAGTATCCTGAATATCAACTCTTTGAAGAAACATGCTATAAAGATATTGCCTTTGGTCCAAAGAATATGGGGCTATCTGAAGAGGAAATAGATGAAAGAGTAAAATTTGCAGCAGAATTTTGCTTTATAGATGATGAAATGCTTTTAAAATCTCCATTTGAATTATCAGGTGGGCAAAAAAGAAGGGTTGCCATTGCTGGAATTATTGCAATGAAACCAAAGGTTTTAGTATTAGATGAGCCATGTGCGGGCCTTGATCCAAAAGGTAGAGAGCAGATTTTAAGCCAAATTAAAAATTATCATTTAAAAACAAAAAGCACTGTTATACTAGTTTCGCATTCTATGGAAGATATAGCAAACTATGCAGATGAAGTTATAGTTATGCAGTCTGGTAAAATTTATAATTTTGATAAAACAGAAAATATATTTGCTGATGCTCAAAAATTAAATGAAATGGGGCTTGGAATTCCAGATATAACAAAGGTGTTTTTAAAATTAAAAGAGATGGGAATAGATATAAACACAGATGTGTACACAATTCCCTATGCTTTAAAAACTCTTTTAAAATATAAAAATAAGGAGAATGGCGATGCTACGTGATATAACAATTGGCCAGCATTTTCCTGGCAAAAGCCCAGTTCATAAATTAGATCCACGATTAAAAATATTAGCAGTTATAGCGTTTATAGTTGTTTTGTTTTTATCCACAAATTTTATGGGATTATTTTTATCGGCAATATTTGTTTTAATAGCTTTTTTACTAAGTAAAATTCCAGTTAAAATGCTATTAAAAAGTATGAAGCCTATTTTGCCACTTATAGTTTTCACTGTTGTTTTAAATTTATTTTTTATAACGGGTGATGTGCTTGTTTTTAGCTTTTGGAAGATAAATATTTATTTAGAGGGTGTTTATTTTTGTATAGTTATGGTTTGCAGAATTGTTTTATTAATTTCAGGCACTTCGCTTTTAACTTATACAACCAGCCCTATTGATTTAACTGATGCAATGGAAAGATTAATGAAGCCTTTATCAGTTATAAGATTTCCAGTGCATGAAATGGCTATGATGATGACTATTGCTTTAAGATTTATTCCAACATTAGTTGAAGAAACAGATAAAATTATAAATGCACAAAAATCAAGGGGTGCACTTTTAGATTCTGGAACTTTTTTAGAAAGAGTTAAAGCTTTAGTGCCAATATTAATCCCGCTTTTTATATCAGCGTTTAGGCGTGCTGATGAGCTTGCAACTGCTATGGAAAGCAGATGTTATAGTGGTGGTGAGGGAAGAACAAGACTAAAGCAATTAAAAATTACAAAACAAGATATATTAACCAGCCTAGTTTGCGTTTTATTCTTTGCACTCATTTTTGCGACAAGATTTTACTTTGCAGGGGTGATATAATTGAAAGTATTGTTAAAGATAGAATTTGATGGAACAAATTATCATGGATTTCAAATTCAAAATAATGCAGTGAG
>CAZVOQ010000063.1:0-1239 GCA_964628475.1 uncultured Oscillospiraceae bacterium
TGTAAGTGGTTTTTTCACGTTTAAAACCCCTCGGGCTACCACGGGGCTACCACCAAAAAAACAGGAAATACCATAGCAAGTAAACTTGCTGTGTAAATCAATATACAATAAGGAGGATGTGTTATGAAAGACTCATTCTGCAAACCATTGTTTCACAATGGAAAAACAATTTATGGTGGCGCTGCTCGAAATGTACGAATAAAAAACGCTGGTGGATTAGAGAATATGATAAATAAAGCTTGTCGCAATGCTTGCCTAGATTTACTAGAGCAAATTGAAGCTATCACTCAGCCAACAGCAACAGTAATTCCATTTACAGCTAGCAAAGCTGCATAAACTTTTTAGGGCGGTAACGCCCTTTTTTTTGTTTAAAATTCATTATTTCGCCTAGCAACAACTCAAGAGAAAATCAAACTTATTACTGTTTAATGATAGATGTAGAAAAATTTTTATATATAGTTATTTGTCTAATTGTTTTTATTGAGATTGTTACTGATAAAGGATGCATGACGCTAATCTTTACATTGACTAACATAAACGCAAATAAATTTGTAATAAGTAACAGCTGTTAAGTTAATAAATTTTACTTTTTATCTGATTCCATCAAAATATTTCGCAATTCTTCTTGACTATAACATGGAAAGCCAGAACTAGAAATTCGACTTATGTGGAACTTTGGAAAACCAATAGGCCATAGTTCTCTTTCAATTTGTTCCCTAGTTTCTTCATCTTCTGTTTCCCATGAATGATGTAGTGAAAGCAGGTTGTCAAATATCTTTAAATCATCTGTTGATTCATGCTGTGAAAAAGGCAAATATACTTCATTTTTGAGTTGAAAAAAAACTAGAGAATCTTTTTTGCGTTGCCCGACAACATCAGATTCAATCCTTATCATAATATGTTCCTTACGACTTTTTTCTATGTCAATCCAAAAGCATTGAATGTGTTGTAGTTGTACATCATCTACCATAACACCTTTGATGCCACAAAGAGCATCAATAATAGGCTTAATTATATTATCTGTGTCAGGTGACTTATCTGAAAGCATTTTTTGTTTTGGATTTATATACCATTCAATTCGCACAGAAATTTCACCCAAAAAGACATACTTTACATCTGATAGTGCTGTATGAATTTTATCCTTTAAAGACGTTTTAAAGCTTGCACGAGCTTGGCTAGAAACAGGAGGTGAATCAATAATAAGTTCAATTTCTCCTGTAAGTTCGCTTAATATTATTT
>CAZVOQ010000063.1:1249-8753 GCA_964628475.1 uncultured Oscillospiraceae bacterium
AGTCATGCTTTTCTCCCTGTGTTGAACAGCAAAAAACTGTCAAACTGTTTAAATTATATAATATTTATCTCATCACTTTGAATTTAGGAGCGTAAAAGAGCTATTGCTTTATTCATTAATTTTAGTGTGCTATGAATTATAACAACAGTTCATACGAAGCCATGATTTTTTCTTCAATATTTTGATGAGTTAAATTTCCAGCTTTATATAAGTCTGCACATAAAAGAAGATTTTTTACATTTAAAACAGTTCCTTTAGTTACTGTTGTTTTGCTAAGTCTTTCTATCTGTGAGGCATAATTACCTATAAAATGACCAGAAATAAACATATAGTAGAAATTATTAACATCAGTTCCAAAATTTTTCCACCATTCATTGGAGTTTATAGCTTTGTCCCTTGTCTGATTCTCACGAACATAACGCTCCATTTCATCTGCTTGGGAAATTGGCAAAGGATATCCACCAGAATATGCCTTGGTGTCAATAATAACACCATAATTTTTAGGCATATCAGTTGTATAAATTATGCCATCGGGCTTTCTGCCACCTCCTAGGTGCAATCCTTTATACTCGCATTCATCAGTCAGAAGTTCAAGCGTTTTCATTTCAAATAGTCTATTTTGCTTACTATCATAGGCTAAATCAATCAATGATAGGTACTCATGAGAAATATGCGTGATAAGCGGACGTAGCTCTTCTTTTAGCTCTGTTAAGTTTGATTTTGTAAGGTGCTGTGCTAAGGGTAGAATAAAGTCATTAATTTCATCATTCCACTTGCAACAATCGCTTTCTATAATAATATTGAGCCCTAAATTTGCTAGACCAATTACATCAGCCCTTATAGTATCAACACTTTCTACAAATTCAACTTCTTGCAACTTGTTTTTGATTTTTTCATAGCTAAGTTTTTCTTTTCTATCAGATATGAACTTTAAAATATAACTTCTTCGAGTTCTTAGATATTCTCTATCACTTCCCTTTGTTGCCAACATCTCAAAACATAAATTTTTAGGAATTCTTTTATGTCTACTTTTGCCAAAAGTACGATTCAGCGAAGTTATCCCTTCTGCTGTAATTCTATAAGCCTGTCCTATCTCTTCTGTGCAGAGTTTACTACCATTATACACTTCAAGCTTTTTGCTTACCTGTTCTACAAGCCCTAGTTTTGATAACCATTTTGCTGTCATTCGTGCATATTTATCTGATGAACCCTCCCAATCAGTTTTCATCTTATTTTTTTCTTTCGCACTATCAATCATTGCTAATTGGCGAATCAAAACAGACTGAGGAAGGCTTGTAAATCCATCTTCTCCTATGAATCCAAGCTGCTTGCCGATTTCAAATTTTGTCAAATGAGTATCTCCGTGCTCATTTAATAAATTCAAAATTCGTACAGCTGGTGGATATGCTAGAATTGCAGTAATAAGCAGTTCTTTTTCTTGTAAATTTATTTCACTACCAGTTGTTCTTGCATTTGAAAGTTCTAAACCTCTTTCAGTTATCTCAAATGTATCATCATGATAATTATACTTAATAAATCCAAAAGCATGAGCCCAACGCACAAAATTATCCGCAGGCCAATCACCAATAAAATCTCTCTTTTGTCCTTTTACTGTTGCTTGGACAATACCATTACATCTGGCTGAATTTCTAGGAGTAAACGATGTTCCAACTAAATCTGTATATAATATTTTTAGTGGGTTGCTTTCAAGAGCTTCTAAAAGCCTTTCTTTTCCATCTTCACTACTCACTAACCTAGGGATTATTGTTTGCTTTAGTTCATTATGCTTAGATGCATTATTGTCAAATATAGCAACAACATCGCACAAGCTACGAAAATTACTAGGGTCTTGCACCCAACCAAAAGCTCTAAAGGAAGTTGTATGTGTAGGTAGTATATGTATCATAATTTCTTTAGCAATCAGCATTAATAGTTTGTTATTAATACTTCTTCGCTCGCTCCTTTGATTGTATTATGGCTTGAGTTTGAGTAATTATAGTCTAAGTAATGCGTATTATATTTTTTGCTCCAATTAAGTAATATCGTATTGGTTTTTCCCTTGTGAGTCAGTACATTCGAGAGTGCAAATCTTACATTTTTTTCGTTTAGGGAATCAAGCAAAAGATAAAGTTGTTTTTCTTCTGCTTCTTTCCAGTCCTTAAAACCTCTATTACCATCATTATAGCTACCTGTAGTGATAAAATATGGAGGGTCACAGTAAACTAAGTCGTCAGAAGTCAGTTTTGAGGTGTCAAACAAATTAAAGTCTAATTTTGAGAATAGTACATTAGAATTTCTGAGTTTATTAAGAAAGAGAAGTAAGTTTTTTTTCATACTTTCAGAAAAACTACTTCTATCTTTTCCAAAAGGATTATTATACTTTAAGTCATTGTTAAATCTAAATTGATAATTAAATGAAAAGCATACTAAGGTATATAAATCAATAGGATTATGGCTTTCGTTGTAATAATCTCTAAACTTTAAAAATCCATCTTTATTTTCTTTTGATAGTTTAAAACTTTTAATATTCCTTTCAATTTGAAACAGGACTTCTTCTTCTGGGATTTCTTGAAACTTAATAAACATTTCAATTATTTTAGAATTTATATCATTACAAATAACTTGATTTGCATTTATATTTATACCTACATTTGCCCCACCAGAAAATAAATCTACAAATGTATTTATTTTACTTGGAAAAAGAGGTATTATTTGGGGCAGTAACTTGTATTTACCACCAATATAATTTAATGGGCTTTTAATATATTTTTTTGTTTGCTGGATTGAATGCTGTTTAGCTAAGGGAAAGCTATTCTCTTTGCTTTCTCTTTCAAAATCTTTTCTTATATAAAATATATATTCATATAAAGTATCTTTTTGTGAAGATAGCTTACCTTTATATTTTCTATATGGCACGTCATAGCGTTTAAAGGTTGCTGCTTGTCCATACTTTTTTAAAACATTTTCTATTTGCTCTGCTGTCATAAGCCCATCACTACTATAGCTTACAACTATGTGAGTAAATTTTGCCTTAGATATTAAATCGTCAAAAGTTGACAATACTTCTGACTTTACACAGTAGAGTGACTTCTGGCTTGAATAATCTCTCATACCTGTGACACCCTTTATTGTAGGGCTATCATATTTAGAAATTGTTTCCAACAAATGATAGTTAGGAGCATATTGACGAGAATTATAAGGTGGATCTAAGTATAGAATATCTCCTTCAATTTCTTCAATTAACTTATTAGAATCTATATTGAATGAACGATTGTTTTTTTGATTATCAACAACTTCCAATCTCATCATTTCAAATTCTTTATGAGCTCTTTTATCCCATGTTTTTAAATAAGCACCGTACGTGCCAGTTATATTAGAAATGTATGGAACACCTTCAATTAGCCCTGCCAATAAATAAAAGTATTCCATATCATCAAGTAAATCAGCTTGTTTCCATTTCTCTATTGTATGACGGATAAAATCAATTCTATTAGCATTTCTAGTTGAAATATACATTCTGTCACAATTTGTATTAGGAGAATAATTTTCAGAGATAAAGTAATCTTCTGTGTAATCAATTGTGCTTTCTTCTAAAAATGCAATTGGGTCAGCTATTCCCATCTCTTTGAGTTTGATAAATTGAGGGAGTGAATTATTTTCTATAGTAGCTTTTTGTATGACGTAAGAAAAGTGTAACAAGTCATTTGAATAGACCTTATACTTTGATTTAAAATATCGCCCTACAGAGCCAGTACCGCTGAACAAGTCACAAAAAATTTCTTCTTTACCTGTTGTGTTTTCCTTGATTACATTCTCTATATCATTGATGAGCGTAGTTTTACTGCCTATAAATCTCACTATTTTTCACCTCACATCCTTTTACATCCTTGTAGTTACTATACTGAAAGGCATTGTAAAAGTCAATTGAGGTTTTAGGTGGCTATTTCATTTATTGGAGTACTACTAGCAAAGTTTAGAATTGCATCTTTCAAATAGTTTAAAGAACTCACATCAAAGTTGCTTACCAAATGCCACTGAAAATCGTCATTATAGATTGTTGAATTAGTAGGTGGTTTTAATTTTGTTTTAATATAAGAGACTAAACTGGTAAATAAAAATTTTCCACAAATCAAGTTAAAGTAATCTTCACCATAAATTTTTTTATAGTCCTCGTCAATGCATTGGCAGGAGTCAGTAAGATTAGAGTCGAGTTGTCTATATTTTTTTTCATATTTTTCAAAAGCTCCATCCACTCTTTCAAAACCTGTTTTATAGTCGATAAACTCCCCATGAGCTCTTGCCACATTTATATCAGATGGAAAGTTTTTTTGAATATAACAATACAACAAGAAAAGTTTACTAGATTCAGCTATAATTCTTTCTTTCCAGTTTAAAAAGTTCAATTTTTCTTTTGATTTTTTTCGTGACAATTTTAACCGTCCTTGTATAAAATTAATACAGGCTTCTTCATCTATAAAATAATTTTCTATGTTATATGTTTGTAGATACACACAACAAGAGTCCTTAAGCATACTTTCTGGAGTTAAATATCTATCAAAATCACCATCTAAAATATAGAAAAAGCATTGCTCATTAGATAATAATGCTTCATCTTTTTTTTCTCTGTAAAAACTATAAACAGCTTGTTTGCCACCAACACCCAAAAAATTTGTTTGCATTGTCACAGGCATAAGCCTAGAAAAGATGTTTTCATATAAATATTCTTTATTCAAGTCTTCTATAATAATATTAACGCATCTCTCATCGTACAACATTTCAACTCTAGCACTTTGTGCCTCTTCTGAAAAAAACAGTCCTTCTTCTAAGTGCATTATTATTTCCTTTTGCTAGATTTTTTTTTCTTTAACTCTACCATTCTATTTTTATATTTTCCAATAAGCTCTGGTGCATGAGTTGCAAAAATTAGTTGAATATCTGGGTTTATTGCTAATGCTTTCTCAACGAACTTCTTCTGCCAAGATAAGTGCAGAGAAAGTTCTGGTTCATCTGAAATAAATATATTTCCAGCGGATTCCTTTAGAGTAAATATTAAATTAGCAAAAAAGCTTATAAGTTGTTTTTCTCCTGAAGACAATAAAGATATCTCCTTATGCTCCTCGTCATATTCAGTTGTAAAATAGATCTCACCAAAAGGTGAAATAAAGATTTTCTTTTCGCCAGAACTATTTATAAATCCATTTATTGTTTCTAAAAACATTTCTATTGGTTTTTTTATCTTGGCTTTTCGAGTTTCTAATTTTTCTGCATGCTTTACTATCTTTTGTATTTTTAGAATATCTTTAATATGCATTAGAATATTACTTTTTCCCTCAATAAAAGAACTCTTCATCTCAAGATTATTGACAACTGTAATAATCTCTTGGAAAGATGTTTCAAATTTTTCAAGTGCACCTTCTTCTAAAATATTTAACTCATTTAAAATAGAAATATACGAATTTTTAATCTTTGTAAGATCTTTACTACTTGGAAACTCTAACTCTAAAGTGCCATTCTTTTCATTGATAAAAGTTGGAATATCAAACTCTAAAAACGACTTTAGCAAACTATTTCTAAATGTATCATTGTATATAGAAATTTCTCTAGCAATATAATCTGATTCTTTTAAAATAATCGTCTCTACTTGGCGCATTGATTTATCTTTATATACCTTACTGTCAGCATAATCTATTTCATAAATTTCTCTTCCTCTATGACGCTTTCTCGTGTTATGGTAGCTTGTATAGTTATCATTTTCAGATGAGACCCTGCTTAGTGGTAAATATACATAACTAAACATATTTTTAATTTTTTCTAAAAGCTGTTGACACTCAAAATAATGTTTCTCACGCTCATCACTCCAAAAAGATAAATGATAAGCTTTTTTAGCAAAAAATCTCTGTGAAAAAACATTCTTAGTTTTTTCCATCTCAACAGTCATTTTATCATCATCTTTTTTTATTTTAATTGAATTATTACTAATTTTATCATCTTCAAGAAGTTCTGTGTTTATTTGATATTGAAGGACTATTGATTTAAATTGAAATTTAAATAGTTTCTCCAGTTGTCCTGAGATAATAGCATCAATAATATTTAGAATAGTTGTTTTACCACAACCGTTGTGCCCATACAAAAAAGTAATATCTGGATTAAAATTGACTTCATAATCATAATAATCATAAAGTTTTTTAATTGATAAGCTAATAAGTTTCATTAATAAACTCCTTTTTACTTTTTTGTAATATATTTCTCATTTTAATACAACTAACTTTTTATAACTAATAAAAATTTCCATCGGAGCCGCGACAAGGTGCAGAAAGGCAAGAGCAAGGCGAAGTCAAGGGCGTAAGAGAGAGCTTGCGAACGTCCCTTGACCTCTTAGCTGTAGCGAATGCCAAAGTGGCACCTTAGCGGTCTGTGGAAATTTTGTTATTTCCATTGGTGAGCGATAACATATTTATCTTATTTGTTTTTCCACTAAATCCATACTTCTATTGCTGAATATATTTTTTTAGAAAGAGCTTTTAATCTTGACCTTTCTGCAATAAAAAGTTTGTCGAGATACTCTTGATTATTGAGGTCAACACCTTCTATCAAAACAGTATCTAGCTGTTTCCTTTCGAGTTCAGAAAAACATGGAATTTTGATTGTCGGGATTTTATTTAAGCTTTCTTCGCTTTCACTTTTAGACTGGCTTGCATTATCAAAGAAATGCTCCCAGCATACAAGATATGTATTCTTTGTCGCACTCCCTAAGAGCTTATCTTCTATGGATTTTATATATTCCTTATCCATGCAGTTACTAAACGGAATATGATAGAAAATCTCGTGATTATAATTTTCTGTAAGTAACTTTAGATAATTGCTATCTTCTAAAGAGTTTAGAAATAAGGTATAATCACAATTGCCTATATCTGTGATTGTATCGCAATTACTTTCTGCAAGTTCTCTCACCCATTTTTCAATATTTTTATTTTCTTTATTCTCTTGGTAAAACATAATTTTTTCGACTTCTAAGCCCTCAAATTTTGCAAAGCCTACTTGTGAGCTATCAGTATCAAAGTTTTGAACTTCAAGTCCTTTGCTTCGATAATAAGAAGCTAAAAATACTGCTGTTCTTGTTTTGCATGTACCACCTTTGCCATTCAAAATAATATTGTGTCTAATCATATTTTTTCCTTTTATCTTGATAAAGTATTTCTTTTTATTGTCTTTTTAGATTGTTGTAGAGTATGTTGAAGGCTTCGAGTAATCCTGTGTAGGACTTCTGTAAAGTCTTTAGTGATTTTTCCCATGCTTTCTGCTCTTCTGCTAAGCCTGTTAAAGTTTGCTGTACTTCTTGTGCAAGAGCTTCTAAATTGTTCTGTAAATCCTTGTCTAGCGCTAAGAGTTTCAAGTCTAGTTTTTCTTTTTGGGATTTGTGGAATTTCCTTTGTTCTTTTTGCATTTCTGCTAAAACTTCTTTGAAATAATTGTCTATTTCGCTCATGCACTACTCTCTTGTCAG
>CAZVOQ010000064.1:0-8436 GCA_964628475.1 uncultured Oscillospiraceae bacterium
GAACAAATATATCAGGCCTTATTTTTGAGAAAGGGGCTGAGGGATTAAAATCAAGTAAAAGAGTTTATGGGAATTATAAATGCAAAGCGATTGATGTAAACGAAGATTGGTTAATTAATGCTGTTAAAGAAGATAAATTGTTTACTAAAATGCTAAATCATGGTGCTAAATTTTTTGAATTAGAGCTAATAGAGGGAACAGCTTATTTTAGCGGTAATGAAATATTTACATTAGATAGCGAATATAACGCAAGCTTTTCAAAATTCACTCTTTCAGGAAAAGAAAGATTTGAAAATAGCTATAAAATATTAATGGAATACAAAGAAAGATCTGTTATTTTTAATGTGTTTATTGAAGATGGCGTTTACTATACTTTAACAGATGCTTCCTCAAATAAGGTTGAGTATATTAAAAATGGTGGAGTTTGCAAGATTTTTGATGGCAAAGATAACCACTTTGAAACTAAGATTAAAATCTTATCTGAAGAAAAGGTTTTTGAAATAGATGAAAAATTAAGAAAAACAAATAATGCTTTTTTTGATAACACACAGAATTTATTAGCACTATCATTTTCAAAATAAATAAAACATTAAGCTAAAACTGAATTTACCCAGCTTAAAAAATAAGTCAATTAACGATATTTATTAGCAATTTGCTATTTATATAGTTAATTGACTTTTAATTTTAAATAAGTTAATATTTAAGTATACGCAACATCGGTTTAATTAAAAGTAAGGTGTAATAATGAGAAGAAAAAAAATAAGAGTTGAGCAATCATTTAGATTTATTTTTTTAATAACATTTTTAGGTGGTTTTATAAATTCATATAGCTTTTTTGTTAGGGGTGGATTATTTGTTTCTATGCACACAGGTAATTTAGCTAGAATGGGAATAGCTGTTTATCAAAATAATATGATAGATTTATGGGCAGCTTTAATGCCTGTGATAGGCTGTTTAATAGGATGCACTATTGCACAAATTATAAAACATCATGTGCAAAAGAAAAGCGATTTTTTCCAGTATCAATTATCTGTATTTGTTGAATTTGTAGCTTTGTTTATCGCAGTGTTTATTCCTCTTACGGTTAGCAATAGTTTAGTTTGTTTTTTCCTAGCTACAACAACAGGATATCAATTAAGCACATTTAGAACATTTGAGGGCGCAGGACATAATACAACTATAGCAAGTGGTAATATTAGAACATTAGGCCATCACATTGGAGATTGCATTGTTCAAAAAGATGCACATAGCTTTTTTATAACATTTAAGTATTTCTTTGCAGTTATATCTTTTCCGATAGGTGCAGCCTTTGGTGCTTATTTATCAAATATTTACGGGCAATACGCTATTGCATTTGGCTGTTTTATTTTAATAGCAGTTTCAATGATTTTATATTTAGCAGAAAAAAGAAAATATAAGGAAGATTAATATTGTTTTATAATTATTTAGTTTTTATAAAATAAGCCGATATATATTATATAAGATACCGTTTAAAATATAAGGGGGTAATTAAAATGATTTCTAATATTCAAAATATTAAAGCTCAAGGTGTGAAAATGAATTCCGATATTATAGTAAAAAAGGAAGATGCTGAAAAAGGAAAAGTGGCTAGTAATATAGATAAATTTGAAAAGCAAACAGAAACTAGCGAAGTTTTAACTTATTCACCGCCTAAAAAATTGAGTTTAGAGCAATTAGAGGCTTTAACAAAAGAAAAAAATATAGCACAAGAAAAATTTATAAGCCAAATGGTTGAGCAGAATTTAAAAATCCAGTCTGGAGAAGAAATAATTAATCATTATGGAATAGAATTAAGCGAAACATCAGCTAGCTTATTAACTGATATTTTTGGCAGTTTAGATGCCGCACTTCCACCACCTGCAACAACTAAAGAAGGTGCTTTAGAGAGTATTTCATCGGGTGGAGCATATTCAGTTGAGGCTGTTTCGCAAAGAATTATGCACATGGCAACAAGCTTTGCAAATGGCAATCCAGAAGTTTTAGCTGAAATGAAACTAGCTGTTCAAAAAGGATTTGAAGCAGCTGGATTTAATATTAATGATAGAACAACGATGCCAGAAATAACAGGACAAACTTATGATTATGTGATGAATGAGTTTGCGATATTAGAAGACAGATATGAATAAAGTGGAAATTAATTTTTTTATACTAAAAGCAAAAGAGGAGCTATCGCAAATTAAATATAGAGTAGATACAAGAAAAGTTACTAATAAGATGTATCAAAAAATAAAAAAATTAGATAGTGATACTGTTTTAAAAATTTGCACGGCATTATTAAATGAAAATGATAAAGATTTAGGCATTATGGCATATGATTTTGCATTTAGGATAAAAGATGAATATAATGAAAAAACGTTTTTGATTTTTCAAAATTGGCTGTTTAACTATGTTAAAGGATGGGATGATTGCGATGATTTTTGTACCCATGCTTTTGCTGAATTTATAATTAAATATCCAGAATTTTATGATGAGGCTTTTAAATGGACTAAAAGCAAAGATTTTTGGGTTAGAAGGGCAGCAGCGGTTATATTTATATTATCTATTAGAAAAGGCGAGTATAAAAAATTTGATTTATTAAAAATATCTGATAGCTTATTAAATGACGAGCATTATCTAGTTCAAAAAGGGTATGGCTGGATGTTAAAAGTTCTTTCCCAAAAAGAGCCTGATATTGTGTTTAATTATCTTAAAGAAAATAAAAACAATATGCCAAACCTTTCTTTTAGGTATGCACTTAATAAATTAGATAAAGAGAAAAAGCAATTTTTAATGAATTTATAAAATACATAATAGTTAGAAACTTATAAAAAAACAAGTGGCTTGATGCCACTTGTTTCTTTTTTAATAAATAGAGAAAGCCATTCCCTTATACTTTTTATTCGTAATTTTTTTATAAGTATTCCACTATTTATGAAGTCTTTTATCTAGAAACTAAAAATGATAAAATAGCAAAAATATTTATTAAATTAAAGCTTCTTTTATTTTAATAGCATGCGATATTGCTATCAGTCCTGCTTTCAGTTCCACCGATTAAAACTCCATTTTCAAGCTTTACTATTATCTGCCCACGACCAAAAGAAACATTATCTAAAGAAACTTCGATTTTATGTCCTTTATTAAATAGTTGCTTTGCTATTTCATTATTAAAGGTATCTTCAATAGAAAAAGTTGTATCTTTAAGCCATTGCCATCTTGGTGCATCTAAAGCTTGCTGTGGATTTAGATTAAAATCTATTAAATTCATAACAACCTGAACATGTGCTTGTGGTTGCATATATCCACCCATAACGCCAAAAGGAGCAATAGCTTCGCCATCTTTTTTGATAAACCCAGGAATAATTGTGTGGTATGTTTTTTTGTTTGGCGCTAGTGAATTGGCATCATCTTCATTTAATGTAAATGTAGCACCGCGATTTTGCAAAGATATCCCTGTGTCTGAAACAACGATTCCAGAGCCAAATCCCATATAATTACTTTGAATAAAAGAAACCATATTTCCGTCGCCATCAGCAGTGCAAAGATAAACAGTTCCGCTTTTAGGAGGTATTTCAGGGCAAGGATTTTGAACATCATCGGTTATTTGCTTTGCTCGATGTTTTGCATACTTATCACTGATTAAATCTTTATAATCAAATGCCATAAATTTTTCATCAGTAACATGGTGTTTTCCATCTGCAAAAGCAATTTTAATAGCTTCAAATTGCTTATGAAAAGTGTCTACACTTTCTTTTTCTTTAAAATCAAATTCTTTAAGGATATTAAGCGCCATTAAAGCGACAATGCCTTGCCCGTTAGGCGGTATTTCGCATATATCATATCCTTTATAATTAATAGAAATCGGCTCAACCCATTCAGGAGAATAGCTAGTGAAATCTTCTTTAGAAAAAAATCCGCCAAATTTATCACTCTCGGCAATTATTTTTTCCATTAATTCGCCATTATAAAAAGCTTTAGCATTAGTTTTTCCTATTAATTCAAGAGTGTTTGCGTGATTTGCAAGCTTAATAATATCGCCAGCTTTTGGAATAACTCCATTAGGTGTAAAAGTTGAAAACCAATTTTTAAATTCTTCTTCATCTTTAAATTGCTCTTTATATTTTAAAGTAGCTCTTTTCCACATTTTAGAAAGATTGCTAGAAGCAGGATAGCCATCTCGTGCATATTTAACTGCAGGAGTTAATGCTTTTTCAAGGCTTACTGCGCCAAATCTCTGACTCATACTAGCCCAGCCACTAGGAGCACCGGGTACCATAGTTGGAGTAAAGCCGTATAAAGGCATTTTATCATTTTCGATTTTATCGCCATGCTTTTCTCTAACTTTTTTAATTGAAATATTTTTAGGCGCAACCCCACTTGCATTTAAGCCATATAGTTTTTTTTCTTTTTCAATCCAAATTAAAGCAAAGCAGTCACTGCCTATTCCGTTAGCAGTTGGCTCAACTACACTTAGTGCAGCCGCAGTTGCAACAGCGGCATCAATAGCGTTTCCGCCATTTTGTAATATCTCTAGTCCAGCACTCGCCGCAAGAGATGAAGATGTGCAAACCATGCCATTACGAGCATAAACTGGATAACGAGTGGACTTATAAGGCATAAAAGTTGATTCAAAATTCATAATATCTCCTTTCATTCATATGATTTAATAATTTGTTTACTTACTATTCATTATACAGATATATTTAAATCAATTCAATGTTTTTTTACAACATTAACCATCATTTTATTGCATTATTTTGCAAATAGTGGTACAATTAAAGGGTAAATAATAGTGTACAAGTAAATTTTTGAGGAGATATTAATGTAATGAGTTCTAAAAATATTTTGATAGACCATAGATTCAATGTGAAAAGTTACGAGCAGTATTTAATAGATGCAAAAGAAAAGAAATTTAATAAGCTATGCATGACGCAGGTTATGAATGCCGATATGATGATAGCTCATTTTGGAGAAGAACAATATAATAAAACATGCGCTGAAATACTTCAGATGGGAAATGTTGCATATGAACAGATGGGAATTAGCCATTTAATTCATGTCTATATTAATAACTATAAAAATTTTATGGCTGTTGCAAATGATGATATGTCGAATGAAGATTTTTTCAATTTAATGAGAGCATCTTTTGAGCAATATGAATTATCATCATCTCAAGAAACTACACTTGGTGGCGTTTCAAGGTTTGCTGTTGTTTTTGGAGATGATTTAGTTAATAAAGCTAAAAGTGCTTATTATATGCATCAAAATTCTCAAAATAATTTTCTAGTTGTAAGCGATGAAAAAGAAAAATTAGCAGAAAAAAGAGAAGAAGAAGTTGAGCTTTTTGAATTGTTAAATTATGCAATAAAAAATAATAAAGTAGTGCCTTTTTATCAAGGTATTTATAATAATGAACTTGGAAAAATAACAAAATATGAAGCTTTAATGCGAATTTATAATAAAGATGGAAAAGTTTGCCCTCCGGGTATGTTTTTAGAGGTTGCAAAAAATCTAAAACTATATTTAACTTTAAGTAAAATGACTATAGATAGAGCTTTAAAAGATTTTGAAGATAAAGAAAGTGAATTAAGCCTTAATATATCATTATCAGATATTAAATCTGAAGATTTTAGAGCATGGTTTTTAGCTAGATTAAAACAGCATAACAATCCTAAAAATGTTATAGTAGAGTTTGTTGAAACTGAAAATTATAATGCTGGCAATGAAATGGGAGATTTTTTAGACGAAGTAAGAGAAATTGGATGCCAAATAGCAGTTGATGATTTTGGTGTTGGATTTGCTACATATACATCAATAGTTTCCCTAAAACCAGATATAATTAAAATCGATGGCGATATAATTAAAAAATTAGTTAGAAGCGAAGAAAGCAGAATGATACTTGATTCTATTTGCTATATGGCAAGGCTTATCAATTCTTCAATTGTAGCCGAGTTTGTTGAAAATGATAGGATACAAGGTAAAGTAATTGAAAATAATATTCAGTTTTCGCAAGGATATTATTTTGCAAAACCACAGCCAATAGAAGAATTAAAAATTGATTAATATTTATATTAAGACGGATAGTTTTTACTATGCGTCTTTTTTTTAAATGAAATATATTAAAATAATTTAATAATGGTGTATATGATTTTTATAATAAGAGTTAAAATTGCAAAATAAAGTCGACATTATTTTACGTAATGTCGATTTATTTTTTAGTAATTAAATTTAAGTTTATTTTGCATTAAAAGAATATAGTTAAGATAACGCCTACAATTAAAGCAATAGCACTAAAAACTAACATAGAATGAGTTTCAGCCTTAATTCTATCTAATATGTATTGAGCGTCTAAAATAGCTGTACTCACATCATTTCGATAAATTCTAACCTCAACTTTATCTCCAACTTCAAAAGGCTTCCCACTAGGAGGCATAACTTTCTCAGTTGATGGTATTGTTAAACCACTTTGTACATGGTATTCAGTTTCGTTATAAAAAAAGTTCAAAACAGGATGTTGAAAAACTTTTTTACCGTGTTTTATTTCAACAAACTCTTCAATTACCCCGTTAACTGTTTCAAAATTTTGCATTTTATATAAAGAGATAAATCGTAAAGATGAAAATCCAGCGAATAATCCGATTAATGCTACTAAAATGCAAATTGCGCTTAGTATAAATATAATTGTGTCCATAAAATTCCTTTCAATATAAATGCTGTGTAGTTGATTTTAATATTTTATCATTAAAAAATAAAAAAATCAATAAATATATAAAATATTAAAAATGTATGATATAATATAAAATATTAAAATAAAAGGAGAAATAAAATGAATATACCAAACTGCCCAAAGTGTAATTGTGATTACACGTATGAAGATCAAAACTTAATAATTTGCCCTAATTGCACTTATGAATGGGATAAAAATGCTACAGCGGAAAATGTAGACGAAAATCCAATAATAAAAGATGCGAGTGGAAATATTTTAAATAATGGAGATAGCGTAACTTTAATTAAATCTTTGAAAGTAAAAGGAGCACAAGGAGATTTAAAAATAGGAACAAAAGTGAAGAATATTCGTTTAGTTTATGATAGTAAAGATGATCATGATATTGAATGCAAGATAGATGGTTTTGGGGCGATGAAATTAAAATCATCTGTTGTTAAAAAAGCATAATAAAAGGCATTATCATTAATAAAACAGCTATAAATAAACTTTAAAAACACAAAAGGGAATGGCTTTCGCCATTCCCTTTTGTGTTTTTTTATTTGCAAAATTTCTTTATAAGTATTATACTAACAAGCCATTTATTTTTTATGAGTATACATCTATTTTAATGAAGCTATTAAAAAAATATTATTCTGCAATGTATTCTATAGCTGAAGCAGCAGCAATTCTACCAAATACAACTATATCTGTAACAGCGTTACCACCGATTCTATTACCACCATGGATACCACCAGTAACTTCGCCAGCAGCGTATAAACCAGGGATAACTTCGCCTTCAGTTGAGATAACTTGAGCAGAAGTATCGATTGTGATACCACCCATAGTATGATGAACACCAGGAGCGATTTGAATAGCATAGTAAGGAGCAACTTCTGCTTTAACATCCATACCAGTTGTTCTTCCGAACGCTTCGTCAACTTGAGTGTCAACAGCTGTGTTCCAGCTTTCAACTGATGCTGATAAATTAGCAGCATCTGCACCTATTAAAGCAGCTAATTCTTCAATAGTTTGAGCTTCATAAGTTAAACCATTATCAACATATTTTTCAATAGCTGATAAGCCATCTCTTACTTGTTGATCAAAAATTAGGTAAGCATATCCGCCTTCTTGCTCTAATATAGCAGCAGATACAACGTCACGAGTTTCAAGTTCGTTTATAAATCTTTCACCAGTTTGGCTAACTAATATAGCACCACCACCACGAACAGATTCAGTAATCATAATAGTTGATTCTTGGTGAACAGTTGGGTGAATTTGAATTTGCTCGATATCTGTTAATGAAGCACCAACAGCCTCGGCCATAACAATACCTTCGCCTAGAGCGCCAGAATGGTTTGTTGTTACAAAGCCTTCTAAATCAGGTCTGTATTCTGTGAATAATTCATCATTAGCACCAAAACCACCAGTTGCAAGGATAACTGCATCAGCGTTAATTGTGTAATCAACTTCGTTTGAAGCAGCTAGAACGCCAGTTGCAACACCTTCAGTCATAACGATTTCAGTAGCAGTTGTGTTGTATAGAATTTCAATGTTTAATTCTGTGACAACTTCCATTAAATTAGTAACTAAATAATCGCCAACACCAGCTCCGCCTTCTGGACGGTGAATTCTTTTGTTTGTAGCACCACCTGAGAATGAAACTTCAGGAAGTGGAGCGCCGATTTCAGCTAGCCAATCGATAGCTTCAGCTGAATTTTCAGCCATAGTTGTAA
>CAZVOQ010000065.1:0-8412 GCA_964628475.1 uncultured Oscillospiraceae bacterium
GTTTTTTAAAAATATAGGCTTAGTTTTTCAAATTGTTGATGATATTTTAGATGTAACTGTTTCTAGCGAAGAATTAGGAAAGCCCGCTGGTAGTGATTTAGAGAACGAAAAATCTACATTTATAACATTATATGGCCAAGAAAAAGCAAAAGATATAGCACGAAATTTAACTAATGAAGCCATAAATAGGTTGAAAAAAGAATTTTTAGAAAAAGCAGATAGATTAATAGAATATACGCAGTTTTTATTAAATCGAAAAAAATAAGAGAAAAAAGGTAGTTGAAATGGAAGTATTTGAAATACTATTTTCAAACAGAATTTTAAATTCTGTAGCAGTAGCATGGCTAACAGCCCAAGTTTTAAAAACAATAATTAACTATGCTATAAATAAAAAATGGGAAAAGGAAAGATTAATTGGTTCTGGTGGTATGCCAAGTTCACACTCGGCTGTTGTTTGCGCATTAAGTGTTGCTACATTAAGAGTCTGTGGCTTTGAATCAACAGAGTTTGCTATAAGTGCAGCACTAGCTAGTGTTGTTATGTATGATGCAATGAATGTAAGGCATGCAGCAGGCCAACAAGCTAAGATATTAAATAAATTAGTTGAAGAGTGGATAGATAAAATCAACGAAAATCTACATTTGGAAAGCAATAAGAAACTAAAAGAACTACTTGGGCACACCCCTTTTGAAGTTTTAGGTGGGGCAATTGTAGGCACTATTATTGGTGTTTTAGTTTAAATGCTTGGAGAAATTTATGAAATATAAAATTTTAGATAATATAAAAAGTAGTAAGGATGTTTATAAATTAGATAAATTAAGATTAGAACAGCTTTGCAGTGAAATTAGAGATTTCTTGATAACAGAAGTTTCGAAAACTGGTGGGCACCTGTCTGCAAATTTAGGAACAGTTGAAATTGCCGTTGGCATACATAAATGTTTTTCTGTTCCAAATGATAAAGTTGTTTTTGATGTTGGGCATCAGTGCTATACACATAAAATTCTAACTGGTAGAAAAGATGGTTTTTTATCTTTAAGAAAATTAAATGGACTATCAGGATTTCCAGCTCCAAGTGAACATGAAGCGGATTGCTTTATTTCAGGCCATGGAAGTACATCTTTATCAGTTGCAATTGGATTTGCAAGAGCTAAAAAATTAAAAAATGAATCAGGATATGTTGTTGCAGTTGTGGGAGATGGCGCTTTCACAGGGGGAATGATATATGAAGGGCTTAATAATATAGATGAAAAATTAGATAATTTAATTATTGTTTTAAATGATAATAAAATGTCTATATCAAAAAATGTTGGAGCTATGAGTAAATATCTTTCAGGGCTAAGAGCCAGTAAAGATTACCTTGATGTAAAAGAAAAAATATCAAATACCTTAGAAAAAATTCCAGTTGTGGGTAGGGGCGTTAGTGATTTAATGGTTTCTTCTAAATCAATTTTAAGAAGAGCACTTTATAACTCAACTTTTTTTGAAGATATGGGGCTTACCTATCATGTTGTAGAAGATGGAAATGATATAGAAGAGATTTGTGCTGCCTTTAATGCTGCTAAAAGATCAAAAAAAGCAACATTAATCCACGCACTAACTGTCAAGGGTAAAGGCTTTACACCTGCTGAAATCAATCCAGGGGCATTTCATGGAGTTTCAGCTTTTGATATAAATAAAATAGAAGATCCCGACGTTGCTCCTAGCGATTCGTATTCCAATATTTTTGGCGAAAAGTTAGCTGAAATGGCAGAAAAAGATAAAAAAATATGCGCTATTACAGCTGCGATGAAATATGGAACAGGTCTTAATTATTTTTATAAAAAGCACAAAAATCGTTTCTTTGATGTTGGTATGGCTGAAGAGCATGCTGTCACTTTTGCCTCTGCACTTGCTACAAATGGATTAAAGCCAGTTGTTTGCTTATATTCAACATTTATGCAAAGAGCATTAGATCAATATTTACATGATGTTATGCTAATGAAGTCAAATGTTTTATTTGCAATTGATAGAGCAGGGCTAGTTCCAGGAGATGGTGAAACGCATCAAGGTGTGTATGATTTATCGATTTTTGCAAATTATAAAGAAACAGTTATAGCTTCCCCATCAAACTATAATGAATTAAAGTATTGGCTTGAATATTTAATAAGCAATGTTCAAGGCGCAAAAGTTATAAGATACCCAAGAGGTGGACAAGATTTAATTACTCAAAATTATGTCTGTACAAAAAAAGAATACGACATTATTTCAAATAAAAGTGATACGGTTATTGTGTGTTATGGTCGTCATTTTGCAAACGTTGTGAAAACAAATGAAGACTTATTATTAGAGAATATCAAAACGGATATCTGTAAATTAAATATAATAAATCCACTTTCAGATGAATTATTAAATGAACTTCTTAAGTATAAAAATATATTTGTTTACGAAGAACAAGTTGAAAATGGAAGTGTGTCACAAAATCTTGCAAATAAATTATTAAATAGAAATTTTGCAGGTAAATATCATTCTCATTGCATAGATAATTATTTATTAACGCATGCAAATGTTGATGAATTAATGAAAATATGTAAATTAGATTCTGAATACATGCTAAAAGATATTAAAGGAAAATTAAATGAAAATTAGATTAGATCAATATGTTTTTAATGAAGGATATGCTGAATCAAGGCAAAGAGCACAGGCGCTAATAATGTCTGGTATTGTTTATGTGAATAATCAAAAAGCTGATAAATCTGGAACGATGATTAAAGAAACCGATAAAGTTGAAGTGCGTGGGAAAGATTTAAAGTATGTTAGTCGTGGTGGGCTAAAGCTTGAAAAAGCAATAAATGAATATCAATTTGATTTAAATGAAAAAATCTGTATGGATATCGGTGCTTCAACAGGTGGATTTACAGATTGTATGCTTCAAAATGGCGCAACTAAGGTTTATTCAGTTGATGTTGGATATGGGCAACTTGCGTGGAAGCTTAGAACCGATGAAAGAGTTATTAATTTAGAAAAAACTAATATTAGAAATGTTGATGATGAATTAATTAAAGAAAAAATTGATTTTTTTTCAGTGGATGTTTCATTTATCTCATTAAAACATATTTTTCCTGTTGCATTTAAAATATCAAAAGAAGATGTTTTAGGCGTATGTTTAATAAAGCCACAGTTTGAAGCAGGCAGAGAAAAAGTTGGTAAAAAGGGTGTTGTTAGAGATTCTTTAGTGCATAAAGAAGTTATAATTAATGTTATGCAGTTTGCAAAAGATAACGGATTTTTTATTAAAGAATTAACCTTTTCTCCTATAAAAGGGCCTGAGGGAAATATTGAATTTTTAGCAGTGGTATCTAAAAATGAAGAAGATGCAAAAATCACATTAGAAGATATTGAGCAAGTTGTTTTAAAATCAAAAGAATTTTTAGGAGAATAATTGATAAAAATGAAAGTTTTTATAAAAGTTAATACCTCAAAAAAAAATTATGAAATTGCATGTGGTAAAGTTATTGAAGAATTACTAAAATTAAATTGCATTATATATGTTAGTGATGAAGAAGAATTTAATTTAACAAAAGTTGAAAAAATAGGCGTTATTGAAGGAGTTAAATGGGCTGATTTAGTTATAACTATTGGTGGCGATGGAACAATTCTCTCAGTTGGAACTCTTTGTGCTGAATATTCAAAACCGATACTTGGCGTTAATAGTGGAAATCTTGGTTTTTTAACTGCAATTGAAGTAAATGAAATTAATAAATTAAAAAATTTATTAAATGAAAATTATTTTAAAATAAATAATCATAATTTGTTAAAAGCTAAAATAAATGATGGTGAATGGACAAATTGCTTGAATGATGTAGCAATATTAAAAAATATTTTTATTAATACAATAATACTTGATTTAATAATTAATGATAATCATCTTTCTAGTTTTCAAGGGGATGGGATAGTTGTAGCTACTCCAACAGGCTCGACTGCATATTCACTTTCACTTGGAGGACCAGTTGTTGATGTTGATTTAAGGGCAACTATATTATCATTTATTGCACCTCATAATTTAAATAGCGTACCAATGGTTTTATCTGGAGAAAAAGAGATAAAAATAGTTGTAAGGGGATTAAAAGATCATAAAGCATATGTTTCATTTGATGGCTCAAGACACACTAAAATAAAAGAAGGCGATATTATAACTATTAAGGCTGCTAAAGAAACATTAAAAGTTTATTCAATTCATGAGTTAGAGCAATTAAAAACATTAGATAATAAATTAAAAATGAGATAGATAATAAAATAAAACAAGAAAGGTTAAATTAAAATGAAAAAAGAAAGACATAGGAAGATTTTATCATTAATCCAAGAGCAAAATATTGACAGGCAAGAAATATTATTAGAATTATTAAAAAATGAAAATTACGATGTTACACAAGCTACTATTTCAAGAGATATAAAAGAATTAAATCTAGTTAAAATAGTTTCATCAAATGGCGAATATAAATATGCTCAAAATACAATAGTTCAAGATACAAAAGAATCAATATCATCAGTTGATTACGCAGGGAACACAATCGTTATTAAATGCCAAACTGCTATGGCTCAAGCAGCATGTGAGGTGTTTGATAGTTTAAATTGGGATGGTGTTGTTGGAACTTTAGCTGGAGAAAATACGATTTTTGTTTTAGTTAGAACACAAGAGCAAGCTTTTGAGTTATGTGAAAAATTAAAACAATACATAAAGTAATAGGAGGCTAAAATACACTTAATATGCTTTGTGAATTAATTATAGAAAATGTGGCAGTTATAGAAAAAGCAAATATTAATTTTACTAATGGATTTACTTGTTTAACCGGTGAAACTGGTGCGGGTAAGTCTATTGTTGTTGATTCAATCAACGCTATTTTAGGGGATAGGATTTCTAAAAACATTGTTAGAAATGGGGCTAATAAAGCCGTTATAACTGCTGTTTTTGATGAAATAAATCAAGATTTAGTAAAAAAAGCAGATGAGTTTGAAATAGATATCTCAGATGAATGTATAATAACAAGGCAAGTAACGAGCGATGGAAAAAGTAGTGCTAGAATTAATGGTATGCCAGTTTCATTAACAGTTATAAAAGAAATTTTTTCAGAGGTGATAACTATTCATGGCCAGCATGATAATCAAAGCCTTTTAAATTCTTCAAAGCATATTGATATTTTAGATGGTTTTGGAGTTAGCGAATATATAAAATCAGAGTATTTAAAATTTTTTATTGAGTATTCTAAGATTAATAGCGAAATTAAAAAGCTAGAGAATTTAGATAAAGAAAGTGAAGATAATTTAGAATTACTATCATTTCAAATAAAAGAAATTGAGCAAGCTGAATTATCAATAGATGAAGAAATTCAGCTTTTTGATAATAAAAAGAGAATATTAGAAGCTGAAAAAATAATGAAAAACATTAATAGTGCTTATGTACTTCTTTCAGGAGAAGAAGGCTATAATGGTGCTGTAAGCTCAATTAATTATGCCACAAATGAATTATCTTTAGCTCAAGAATATGATGGAAAATTAAAAGAAATAAACGAAAAACTACTTGAAGCTCAAAATTTAGCTGAAGACTCTCTTTTTATGCTGAAAAATTTCTTAGATGATTTTGATATTGATGTAAGTGATATAGATAAAATCGAAGAAAGGCTTGATTTATATTATAAATTAAAAAGAAAATATGGACCAGAAGTTAGCGATGTTTTAAACACTTTAGAAAATTCTAAAAAACAATTAAAAACTATCAATTTTTTAGAAGAAGAATTAGATAATTTATATCAAAAACAAGAAAATGTTTTACCAAAATTAAAAAAGTCAGCTGAAAATTTAACTAAAAATAGAATAGAAATTTTTAATAAATTTAATGCTCAAATTAAATTAGCATTAGAATTTTTAAATATGCCGTCAGTTGAATTAATTTTAAAAATTAATGATAAAAGCTATTCAAAAACAGGAAAAGATGAAATAGAATTTTTAATTATTACAAATAAAGGCGAAACACAAAAGCCGTTATCTAAAATTGCCTCTGGTGGTGAATTATCAAGAATAATGCTAGCGATTAAAAGTGTTTTAGCTGATACTGATAAAACAGATACATTGATTTTTGATGAAATAGATGCAGGCGTATCAGGCTCTGCGGCTTTTAAAATTGGAAAATTATTAAAACAAACAGCTAATGGAAAACAAATTTTTTGTGTAACTCATTCGGCTCAAATTGCAGCTTTTTCTGACAATCACTTACTTATAAAGAAAACGAGTGATGATAAAGCAACATATACAAATATTGCAGCTTTATCTAAAGAAGAAAAAGAAAAAGAAATTGCAAGAATTATTTCAGGAGATAATATCACAAGCACATCACTTGAAAACGCAAAAGAAATGATAATAAACACACAAAAATCTTGACATATCATTTTTTAGATGATAATATAAAAAATATAAAAAAACACGAAGATAAAGAGAGTAGTTTTTAATTGGGAATAGAGAGCTTTTGGTTGCTGTAAAAAAGACGAAGATTAATAATGAAGTACACTTTGGAGTGGCAAAGCTGAAATAGTAGTAAGTTTTGACGGGTGATACACGTTATAGTATATAAAACTTAAAGTTTTGTTAAGGTGGATTTATCCATAAAACAGAGGTGGTACCGCGTAAATTTTAACGCCCTCTGCTAATTTTAATTAATTGGCAGTAGGCGTTTTTTGTTTTAAATTAAAGGAGAGTTATTATGAAAAAGAATGTTTTTGATTTATTAGAAGAAAGAGGACTTATAGCACAAGTTACGGATAAAGATTTAGTTCGTGATTTATTGGAAAAAGAAAAAGTTACTTTTTATATCGGTTTTGATCCAACTGCAGATAGCTTACATGTAGGGCACTTTCTACAATTAATGGTTATGCGTCATATGCAAGCAGCAGGTCACAGACCAATTGCTTTAATTGGTGGTGGCACTTGTATGGTTGGCGATCCTAGTGGAAAAAGCGATATGCGCAGAGTTATGTCAAAAGAAGAAATAGACGCTAATGGCGAAAAATTTAAAACAACTATGAGAAAATTTATAGATTTTTCAGAAGGTAAAGCGCTGATGCTTAATAATGCAGATTGGCTTTTAGAATTAAATTATGTAGATTTTTTAAGAGAAGTTGGCTTTTATTTTTCTGTTAACAAAATGCTTACAGCAGAAGCTTTTAAAATTCGATTAGAAAAAGGATTATCTTTCACTGAATTTAACTACATGTTAATGCAAGGGTATGATTTTTACCATATGTTTAATGAATTTGATTGTAAAATGCAATTAGGCGGAAATGATCAATGGTCTAATATTTTAGCAGGTACTGAATTAATTAGAAAAAAAGCAAGACAAGACTCTTTTGGGATGACATTCAATCTTTTAACAACATCAGATGGCGTTAAAATGGGCAAAACAGTAGCTGGTGCTGTTTGGCTTGATCCAAGCAAAACTACACCATATGAATTTTTCCAATATTGGAGAAATATTAATGATGCTGATGTTGCAAAATGCCTTAAAATGCTAACTTTAGTTCCACTTGAAGAAATAGCAGCTTTTGAAAAAGAGGGTGGCGCAGCTTACAATAAAGCTAAAGAATTATTAGCATACACGCTAACAGAATTAGTTCACTCAAAAGAAGACGCTGATAAAGCTATTAAAACTTCAAGAGATTTATTCTCAGGTGCGCAAGATAGTGAAAATATGCCAAGTGAAAAACTTTGCGATGATAATTTTACAGATGGAAAAATTTTGATTTTAGATTTATTAGTTGCAACAAAGCTTGCAGCGAGCAAATCAGAGGCTAGAAGGCTTGTAGCTCAAGGTGGCGTATTAGTAAACGATGTTAAAGTTGAAAGTATTGATAATAGCTATTTAAAAGAAGAATTTAATGAATTATTTATCATTAAAAAAGGCAAAAAAACTTTCTTAAAAGTTGAAATATAAAAATTAACAAATAGTTTTAAATATTTAGATAAAATTCATTTTTATTTAATATGGTATATGTTATTATATAAATATAATATATATTTAAGGAGGTTCTTTTGGCGATATATACTATTGGCGATTTACACTTATCATTTTCAACTAATAAACCAATGGATATTTTTCAAGGCTGGGAAAACCATTTTGAAAAGATAGAAAAAAATTGGCAGAAATTAATTAATCCTGAGGATACTGTTATATTAGCAGGGGATATTTCTTGGGCTTTAGATATAGAAGATGCTGTTGAAGATTTTAAGTTTATAGAAAAATTAAACGGACAAAAAATAATTTTAAAAGGCAATCACGATTACTGGTGGCAAACAACAAAAAAACTGGGTGAATTTTTAGAAAAACATAATTTGAAAACTATAAAATTTTTATTTAATAATAGTTTTGAAGTTGAAAATTATATAATT